>CAYLZQ010000175.1:0-5024 GCA_964388045.1 uncultured Elusimicrobia bacterium
GCGCGAGCGCAAGCGCAAGCCGGCCGGCTTTCGCACCAACATCCTGATCTGCGTGGGGGCGGCGCTTTTTACCGTGCTCTCCCTCAAGTTCGCGGCCGACCCCGCCAGGATCGGGGCCCAGATCGTGACCGGGATAGGCTTCCTCGGGGCCGGGGCCATCATGCGCGAGGGGGACCGCGTGACGGGCCTGACCACCGCGGCCACGATCTGGACCGTGGCCGCGATCGGGATGGCCATCGGCTACGGGCACTACACCCTGGCCGCGATCGTGGCCGTGGCCGTGCTCGTCGTCCAGCTGGCCTTCACCCAGCTCGACATTTTGATCGACAACTGGCGCATGCGCCATACCTACGAGATCATCTCCAAGTTCGACCAGATCTCTATCGATGAGGTCGGCAAGATCTTCCGGGAATCGCACGTGCGGGTCATGCGCAAGAAGCTCATGAAGAAGAACAACCTCTACTACAGCGAATGGTACACCAGCGGGGGGAGGGCCAACCAGGAGAGGGTGATGCGCAAGCTCCTGGACTCCAAGGAAGTCATCGAGGTGATCTACTAGGTGGATCTGGGCAAGGCGCAAGCAATCCTGCGTGAGGCCAAGGCGCCCCCCTACCGCCTGGAGCAGATCCGGCGGGCGGTCTTTCGGGAGGGGGCGGCCTCCTACGAGGAGATGGGGGTCCTGCCCCTCCCGCTTCGCAAGCTCCTCGCGGCAAAAGCCCCCATCCTCTGCCTGCGCCAGCGCCGGGTCCTGGTCTCGAGCGACCGGCGCGCCTACAAGGCCATTCTTGAGTTCCCGGACGGCCTGGCTGTCGAGAGCGTGCTCCTGCGTCCAAGCCCTCGGCGCTGGACCGCCTGTATTTCCTGCCAGGTGGGCTGCGCCATGGGCTGCGGCTTCTGCGCCACCGGCCTCATGGGACTCTCCCGTGACCTCGCCCCGGAGGAGATCACGGACCAAGTCCTCTTCTGGCGCCAGTACATGAGGCGGGAAGGCCTGGAGGGGGGGCTGGACAACGTGGTCTACATGGGCATGGGCGAGCCCTTCGCCTGCTACGAGACTGTCTCCGAGAGCCTGAGGGCCCTGATGGACCAGAGGCTCTTCGGGATCGGGGCCAGGCACATCTCGGTCTCGACCGCAGGAATAGCCCCGAAGATCGAGCGCTTCGGGCGGGATTTTCCCCAGGTCAACCTCGCCCTTTCCCTGCACGCGGCCGAGGACTCCCTGCGCGCGCGCCTGGTGCCTTTGAACAAGGCCTATCCCCTCTCAAGGCTGGCCGAGGCCCTGAGAAGCTACCTAGGGCTGACCAACCGGAAGGTTTTCCTGGAGTACGTGCTCCTGGAGGGGGAGAACGACCGCCCCCAGGACGCCCGGGCCCTGGTCGCCTACCTTAAATCCATCGGCCCCCTGGGGCGTCTGCACGTCAACCTCATCGTCTTCAACCCGACGGACACCCCGCACCGGGCCACCCCCGAGGAGAGTTCGCGCCTCTTCCAGAGGCGTTTGCGCCAGGCAGGCTTGGCCGCGACCGTGCGCCAGAACCTGGGCCAAGAGATCCAGGGGGCCTGCGGCCAGCTCGTCCTTGAGGGAGCCAATCTATGAGCGATACAAAGAGCGATCCGGCCGAGGCGGCAGCCGATGAGAACCTCAAGGCCAGGCCCTCCCGGGCCCGGTACAACCGGGTCCACGCGGCCCTGGAGCGCAAGTGGAGGCGCCGGGAGCTCCAGAGCGAGCGCATGATGCGCGAGGTGGTCGAAGAGCTCTGGGAGAGCTTCGGGGGCAGCCCCTACTCCTGGTGCGGCTTCTACCTCCTCCGCGAGGGGGCCCTCGTCCTGGGCCCCCACCGCGACAAGCCGGCCTGCTCGCCCTTGCCCCTGCACGGGGTCTGCGGCCGGGTGGCCCGGACCGGGGAGCCCCTGATCGTGCCGGACGTCAAGGCCCTGGGCGAGGCCTATGTCCCCTGCGACCCCAAGACGGCCTCCGAGATCGCCCTTCCCGTCTTTGACCGCGAGGGGGGGGTCTGGGCGGTTTTCGACGTGGACAGCGAGGCCCCGGCCGCTTTCGACCACATGGACCAGAGGTGGCTGGAGAGGATCCTGAAAATCTTCCAGGAGGTGGGCAGGCGGGAATAAGAGCCGCCCCTGCGCGGTCTCTTCGCTCAGGGGCGGGGCGTGGTCCTGGGTTTCGCTGTTGCCGGACTCGCTGTCTTGCCGTTGTTTTGCCGGCTCAGGGATAGCCTAGCAGGGGGCTGTCACAAAAAGATTTCGGCGTCATGAAAAGATTGTTAACGGCCTTGTGGGCCGCGGCCTTGACCGCGGGCGGCTCCGAGGTTCCCCGACGCCCAGCGGTTTCAGGCCAGTTCTATCCCGCTGATCCCAGGGAGCTCCTGGCCCTGGTGGACGGCTACTTGGCCCGGGCCCCTGCTTCGGCCCCCGGGGAGCTCTTGGCCCTCCTGGTTCCCCATGCCGGCTATGAGTACTCGGGCAGGACCGCGGCCAGAGCCTATGGCCTGCTCTCCCCCGGGCGCTGGGACTCGGTGGTGGTGCTGGGCACTGGGCATTATAAGGAAGTGGAGGGGGCCGCGATCTACCCCGGCCCCTACGGAACCCCCGAGGGCTCGGTTCCCTACGACGAGGGCCTGGCCCGGGAGCTGCTCAAGGAGCCCCTTTTCTCCCTGGACCCCGAGGCGCACCTGCGGGAGCATTCGGTCGAGGTCCAGGTCCCATTCCTGCGCCGGCGCCTGGGAGCCTTCAAGCTCGTGGCCATGGTGATCAACACCCCGGACCTCGAGAAGGCCAGGGCCATCGGCCGGGCCCTGGCCAAGGCCGTGCGCGGAAGGAGGGCGCTCCTGGTCGCCTCCTCGGACCTTTCCCATTACCCCCCGGCCCTGGAGGCCCGGGCCGTGGACCAGACCACCCTGGAGGCCCTGGCCACCCTGGATCCCGACTACTTCTGGCTTGCCAACCGGATCCTTCTGGGGCGAGGGATCGGGGGCCTGGACGTCGCCTACTGCGGGCAGGCTGCGGTCGCTGCCGTGATGGTGGCGGCCGCCGGGTTGGGCGCGACCGAGGCCAGGGTCCTGGAGCTGACGAACTCCGGGGAAGCGGCCCCGGGGCATGACTCCCGGGTCGTGGGCTACGCGGCCGTGGCTTTCGTGAGGGCCGGGAAGAAGAAGCCCAAGGCGGTTTTCCACCTGCCTGAGCCTGAGAAGCAGGAGCTCCTGCGCCTGGCCCGCCGCCAGATCTCCGAGTACCTGGCCACCGGGACCTTCCTCCCAGTCCCCCTCTCCGCCAACCCCCGCTTCAACCTCCCGGCCGCGGTCTTCGTGACCCTGAGGCGCCGCGACGGCAAGCTGCGCGGCTGCGTGGGGAGCCTGGAGGCGCGCGAGAGCCTGGCAGAATCCGTGGCCAGAAACGCTGTCGCCAGCGCCGTGGCGGACAAGCGTTTCCCTCCCCTCTCCGCTCAGGAGCTTCCCGAGGTGCGCCTCTCGATCGACCTCCTCTCCCGGCCCGCGGCCGTGCGGGGGAGCTCGGAGATCAGGCCCGGGGACGGGGTGATCCTGGAGCGGGACGGCCGCGTCGGGGTCTTCCTCCCCCAGGTCTGGGAAACCCTCTCGGACAAGCAGCGCTTCCTGGAGGAGCTTTGCAGCCAGAAGGCCGAGCTTCCCCGCGAATGCTACAAGGAGCCCCGGACGCGCTTGAAGGTCTTCACCGCGGACTACTTCGAGGAGAAGCCTAGCCCCTAAGGGCTCGTTAGGAAATAAATGCGTGAATTTTGGGCGTTGAGGCGCCCGTATGGCAAGGCGTGAGGAGCGAGCATACCGGTCGGTATGTGAGCGACGAACAACGCAGCCAGACGGGATGCATCGGCGTCCAAAAATATGTCAGTTATTTCTTAACGAGCCCTGAGCCTGAAGCGGCTCAGCCGGAAGCGGTGGAGATTCAAGTCGGGCTTGGCCCCCGCCACGAGCTCGGCCATGGTCTTTCCGATCAGGGGCGCGAACTTGAAGCCGTGCCCCGAGAAGCCGCAGGCCACGAAGGCGTTGGGGGCGTCCGTCAGACGGTCCAGGATGAAGTCGTCGTCCTTTGTGTTGTCGTAGAAGCAGACCGAGCCCTCGCTCTCAGTGAAGCCCGAGAGCTCCGGGATGAAATTCTTGAGGAAGGAGCGGCATTTCCTCTCGAAGCCCGGGTCCACGCCTCCCCTTCCCTCAGGTCCCGGCCTGCCCGGCGGGCCCTTTCGGTGGTCCCCGATCTTCAAAAATCCGTGGATATGGAGGGGGAAGCCGTAGAAGCCGCGGCTCAAGGCCGCGAAGACCGGGAAGTGCTCGGGCCGGTAGCGGCCGCGGTTGGTCGGGGGCCGAAGGTAGAGCTGCTGCTGGCAGGTGATCTTGAGAGGAACCCCGTAGTCCTTGAGGAGCTCCGGGGTCCAGCCCCCGCCGGCGAAGAGGTAGCTCTCCCCCACCCAGAGCCTGCCCTTGGAATCCCTGACCCCCCGGACCCCGTCCTTGCCGCGCAGTACGGCCGCGACCCTGGTGTGGGGCCAGATCCGGACCCCCTTCCTGGTGGCCAGGCCCGCGATCGCGGCGGTGGCCCTGGAGGCCCAGATCATCCCCCCGTCGCGGTGGAAGAGCCCGTATTTGACCGCGCGGGTGTTGATCATCGGGTAGTTGCGGCGCAGCACCGCCTTGTCCAGCTTGAGGGCCGGGATCTTCATCTCCCTGAGGACCTGAGCGCTCTGCTCCTCGTAGCCCCCCCCGGTGGCGAGCTCCAGGACCCCGTTTTGCTCCAGGAGCTTCTCCCCGGTCTGGGCGTTGAGCTCCAGCCAGAGGGGCAAGGCCTTTGCGGCCATGGCGGTGTAGAAGGCGTCCTTCCCGTAGGTGAGCCGGAAGACCCGCAGGTGGTCTCCCGAGGCCGCCCAGCGGTTGGGGACATCGAACTGCTCCAGGAGGATGACGGACCTGCCCTTAAGGGCGAGCCAGTGGACGGCCGACACGCCCATGATGCCGCCGCCCACTACGATCACGCCCTGG
>CAYLZQ010000176.1:0-4991 GCA_964388045.1 uncultured Elusimicrobia bacterium
TCTTCCAGAAGGGGGACTACGAGAAGGCCCGCGACGAGTGGAACCTGGCCGTCCAGCTCGATCCCGGCAACTCCGACGCGCGGGCGGGCCTGGAGCGCATCGAGAAGCTCTATGGGGGGGGACAGTGAGGGCTCTTAATGACACGAAGCGGCCGGGTTTCCCGCGGCCCTCGACTACTGCGCGCGGCAGCGCGCGTACTGACGCCCATAAGGGATTGCGTTGGGCGTCACGTGCGTCTCGGGCGACATGAGGCTCTCCTCCAAGTGGTTCCTCTGGTTCACCGGGATCGGGATCTACGTGATGTTTCTGGGGGGGATCTTCTACTACAACCTCTTCAAGTGGACCTTCGACGAGAGGCTCAAGCAGGAGGCCATCGACATGGTCCGCCTCCATGCCCCCGCCCTGATCAACGGCCTCTCACGCAACCAGAGCGCGATCACCATGGAGGAGTTCGGCAAGATGGAGCATTTCTCCAAGGACGAGAGGGTGGCGGCCCTCCTCTACCTGAACAAGTACGGGGAGGTCCGGTGGTTCAAGGACCCCTCCAGGATCACCATGTCCTTCGACGAGTTCACCAAGCAGGTGAGCCTGCCCACGGACTCAATCGAGCAGGCCTGGCTCGCCAAGTCCCCGATCGTGCGGCCCGTCCCCAACCTTCCCCTCTACGACATCGCCATCCCCCTCGCCCTGCGGGGGGATGTCCTGGGAATCTTGAACCTCCAGGTCAGCCGCGAGGGGGTCGTCAAGGTGATCAACAAGGCCATGCGCAAGTACGCCATCGGAGCCCTGGGGGTCCTGCTCCTGCTGGGCATTCCCCTCTACTTTTTCCTGCACCACTTCGTGATCAACCCCCTTTTGAGCCTGAGGGACGCGGTGGAGGCCATCTCCTTCAAGAGCCTGGAGCTCAAGTTCCCCCCGCGCCAGGACGAGATCGGGGAGGTGGCCGGGGTCTTCGGGCTCTTTCTCCAGAAGGTCAAGGCCGAGGTGGCCAACGCCATGGTGCGCGAGAAGCAGCGCGGGGCGGCCGAGGCCCGCTGGTGGCAGTCCATCCTGATGGCGGTTGTTTCCAAGAACCATAGGGCGATCGTGGTGGACGAGGACAACGCCGTCCTCTACACCAACTTCCCGGTGAGCGGGGCCGCCGCGGGGGAAGGCAAGCTCCATCTCCTCGACGTCATCGACAGCCAGCAGCAGGACGTCCTGAGGCTTGTGGGCATGGCCCTGGACCGCCCCAACCAGCTCGTGGAGGCCGACACCACCTTCCGCTCCGAGCCCTGCCACGTCAAGGCCGTGCACCTGGAGGAGGAAGGGGAGCTCCGCAGGACCCTCATCCTCTTCGAGCCCAAGCACGTCGGGGCGAAGATCTAGGATCTCCTCAGCGGCAGAGGGTTCAGCCGCTAAAAACAGCCCCTTGACTTTTTCCCTGACTCAGGGTATCCTGTGAACAAGGAAGTTGATTTCCTTTTAGCTCGTTTTTAACGAGGTCTGATGATGCAAGGTAAGGTGTGGTTTTTTTCGTTCCTCTTGAGCTTGGCGGCGGCAGGGGTTTTATATGGCGGTAATGATTGTGACCCCGCCACCAGGACGGATTGCGATGCAGGTGCTTCTGAAATTAACGGCGTTGTTGAGCGCCAGATAAATTCAACAACAGGAGCAAAATTCTTTCAACAGCCAAAGCCAAGGCCAGCGCCCACGCCCACAAAAGAAGCTGGTAGCGTTCAAAGCCAACCAAATCGGGCAACAGGCGGTGGGGCGATACCTGCCCAGACCCAGAGCACGTTTCAGGATTATAATCATTATAATATAGAAAATGGGCATTTCCTTCAAAGGGGCTCTTTTCCAGGTGGTTCTGCGAATGAGGAATATGTCCAGGCAATAAATGAATGGAAGTATGAGGTGGCCAAGCCCAGCTATGAGGGGTGCTGTCGGTGCGAGGCTCATTCTGACATGACCATAACAACATTTGGAAACCTACACTGCCCCCCCGTAACCGCCGAGAGATGTGAAACCCTCTGGGGCGCGGAAAACGCGGCTGGTACGGCTTCTGGCACTAACCCCGATGGGGATACTTTTACTAGGGTAGTGGACGACAAGGGGGGGTTACTATTTATGGTACATCGCGGGGAGAGTGTTATTGTGACGAGGACGTTTGTGAGCTCACCGCAAAAATTTGAATGTCCAATCGAATATTGAAGAAAAATCCCTGACAAGGAAATGACCGCCCGCTGAGCAATGAAGAGACAGATTGCAGGAGCTTGTCTTATCTGCCTGGGGGGCTTGCTCCAGTCCGTGTGTGTTGCTCAGGAAGAGGCAAGTTCAGCCTCAAAAATAGAAAATACTTCTCCCCCGGCTATCCCCGGCCCAGGCAATCCTGCTCCTGTTGCTATTCAGGCTAAAAAGACTCGGATTAACAAGAAGGAACTGGATTACATCAAATTTGTCCTTGAGCAGGGCGTGCTCAAAGGAGTTTATACTGACCATCTGGATGGAAATTTTTATGTGGTTTTGCCCGTTTCAGAAGCAAAAAAACTAAAGGAGAAGGCTCCTGCTCCCGGTCTTTATATTAAGGCGGCCCCCAATCTTACGGAAAAGGAAGCCATAAAAGAGTGGAAAGAAGATCCCCAAAGGGTGGTTGTAAAGCTAAAGGCCTTGGCTGTAAAACTACCTGCCGAGGGAGAGAATGTGAGAGTCGCGATTTATTACGTCCGCAGTTTCAAGTTCAAAACGCGGGTTCCATAATAAACCCTTCCTTCGGCCGACACCACCTTCCGCTCCGAGCCCTGCCACGTCAAGGCCGTGCACCTGGAGGAGGAAGGGGAGCTCCGCAGGACCCTCATCCTCTTCGAGCCCAAGCACGTCGGGGCGAAGATCTGATAGCCGTTAAGGCTTTGCGGCTCCGCGTCATTCCTCTTGCCTTTTCCCCGCACTTCTGTTAATCTCTTCTTTTGCCGACTCTATTCAGGCAAGGAGCCATCCATGAGCTACCAACTCAAGAGGATCAACCCCTTCTGGTACACCCACCCGATGATCCCCACGGCCGTGGTGATCGGAGGGATCGTCGGGCTGGTCGGCTACAAGACCCAAAACCTGATCGTGGCCGGGATCGGGGCCGTGGTCGCCTCCCTCGCGATCCTGGCGGCCGCCCGCCCTGTCGTCTCCGCCCTCCTGGCCACCCTGGGCCTTTTCGGAGGCCTGGTGACCTTCGTGATCGTGCCCGGCGCCAACGTCATGGGCATGAGCCTGGGCCAGAGGCTGCTCTCGGTCCTCCTCTTCGCCCTCTTCTACATGGTCCTCATGGACGCCCTGGTCCTGGTGGTCTCGGTCCTCTACAACCTCTTCGCGGGGGTCGTGGGCCTGGGGGGGCTGAGGCTCGAGTTCGAGAGCGCCGAGGAGGAGGAGCCGACCGCCTAAGAGCCTATCCCAATAACCGCTTTCATGGCGAAACTTCGGATTTTGCAGCCGAGACAAGGAGCGAGGAGCGAGCATAGCTTAAGCTATGTAAGCGACGAGCGACGCAGTCGCAGGCCAAAAGCCGAAGTTGCAGCCGAAATGGGTTATTGGGATAGGCTCTAACCTCCCGATGCGGATCAACGTCGTCTACGCCTCCCGGGAGCCCAACCGGGCCGGGGTCATCCTGGAAGCCCTCGCCAACAACGGGATGTCGGTGACAGTGGCCCAGAAGGCCAAGGAGGTCCTGGGCCTTCTCCAGCACCAGGGCTGCGACCTCCTCCTGGTGGGCCAGAGGCTCTCCGACGAGGAGGGGCTCAGCCTCGTCAAGACCCTGCGGGCCCGGGGCCCCTCGCGGCAGCTCCCGATCGTGGCGATCGTCGAGCACGGCGATGCCCCCGCCTTCCCGGAGAGGCCCAGGAATCCCTACGCCCTCTTCGGTCCGAAGGCGGCCGAGACCCTGCGCCGCTTCCAGGCCTCCTCCCGGGGGGGCGCCCAGGCCGCCCCCGGGGCTTTCAAGACCCCGGAGCGAGCCTCCCTGCGCCTGGCCTTCTTCCAGGCCGGGGCCGACGAGTGCCTCTCGCTCAACTGGGACGCGGCCGAGTGCGTGGCGCGGATCAAGGCGGTCCTGCGGCGCACCCAGGTCAACTCCTCCGAGGAGGTGATCCGGCTGGGGGAGATCGAGCTCAACCTCACCAGCTACACCCTCCACGTCGCGGGCAGGAAGGTGCCCCTGACCTCCAAGGAGCTGGACCTCCTCTACGTCTTCCTGAGCTCCGCCAACAGGGTCCTCTCCCGCCCCTACCTGATCGAGCGGGTCTGGGGCTACAACTACTTCGGCTCGCCGCGCACGGTGGACGTCCACGTCCGGCGCCTGAGGGAGAAGCTGGGCCCGGCGGCGCGCTTCATCACGACGATCCCCTGCGTGGGCTACAAGCTGGTTCCGCCGGGCTCGGAAATGCGGAGGTAACATGAGCGGTCCTGCCAAATCCACGAAGCTCCTGGTCATCGATGACGACGCCCACCTCCGGGAGAGCCTGGCCGAGGTCCTGGAGCTGGAGGGCTTCGAGTGCCACCAGGCGGGCACGGCCCAGGCGGGCCTGGAGACGGCCAGAAAGATCGATCCCGAGGTGGTCATCATGGACATCCAGCTCCCCGATTCCTCGGGCTTCCAGATCTGCCAGGACCTGCGCAAGAGGTCCAAGGCCACGATCCTCATCATGATGACCGGGCGCTTCCTGTCGGCCGAGGAGAAGAAGCAGGGCTTCGAGCTGGGGGCGGACGAGTACATGACCAAGCCCTTCGACCTGGCCGAGCTCTCCATCCGGATCAGGCAGCTTCTCTCGCGCAATCGGGTCTGAAAACGCCCGAGGCGAAGCCGAGGGCGCAGCGGCCGGCCCCAGGGGGCCGGCCGAGTTGTTGGGGGGCAGGTCGCAATATCTTTGCAATCTTCCGGAATTAAACTGATATCGGCGCGGCCCCAACCCCTTCCCACAGGGGAGCGGAGAGGGCCCGAGCGCCTTGAAGGTCCCCCGCAAGGGGCC
>CAYLZQ010000177.1:0-4988 GCA_964388045.1 uncultured Elusimicrobia bacterium
AGAATCAAGACTGACAAGGGTTACTCAACGGAAAGGTTTAGCGAATTCGGCAGGGAGGGTGGAGCTACCTCAAAGCTTCCCGAATCGGAGCTTTTGATTCCTGGGGTCATCCTGGCCAGGCAAATTGAGATTTACGACCCCGCAACTGGGAAATGGAATCCGCTCCTCAGCCCGGAGGGAAGGGGCACGGCAGAGTCCATTCTCAATTCAGGAGTTGCTCGCGGGCGCGAGGGCCCGCCGGGATGGGGTGTTGAAAGGATAGCGGTAGGTGAAGGACACCTCGGTGCTGAAGTCCGAATCGGGGCTGGAAGGCCCACGGAAGGTGGAGCTCAGACGCTAGTGGGACCTCGAGGAGCAGTCGAGAGACCCATCGAGAGCGTTATAGAGCTTAGTGCGACTGACTTAGAAGCCATCCGGGCTGATCCGGTTGAGGCTGTGAGGAGTTGGGTTGAGAAGGGAGATTGGGTCAGGGCAAACCTTGCGCTAAAAGGGCGGGGAGGAGAGTATAAGGGCGAGGCCTATAAAACTTTAAAGGAGAATCCTGACATCAACAACAAATATAAGGGGCGTGCAGAGATGCGGTTAGCCAATATGGAGATGGCGGTAAATAAGGCCATTAAGGAAACACTCGCGCTACCCACTCAGTCCCAGAGGATAGGCGCGGGCAGGCCTGAGGCAGGGGCCCCTGAAACTCCCGGATTGCCTGGCGGACCCCGGCTGGGCGCTGGAATGGGCGGCCGCGAAGGGCCGCCTTCCCACCCGCTGCCGGCGATGGCCCACCTCCTGAGTGAACCACCGCCGGGCTTGCCTCGAACAGCTCGCGAGACCGCGGAGAAATACCTGCCAGACCCTCTCAAGCGCCAGAGATATTTGGACGCTGTTCTCAAGATCCCGGGAACCGAGATTCACAATCCGCGCTCCGCCAGGGAAACCCCTGCCAAGGAAGGCCTTAAGAACGTCACGGAGGTCATGGTCGCTGATTTCACTCTCAAGCCCTTCAACGAGAAATTGCCCGAACGCCACAAGGCGGGGGATGCTGCCCTCGGCATCATCGTGCATTACCTTAATGAAACTTACCTGGCCGGCAAGAAAGGCATCACGGCATACCAGAAAGATGGAGACTTTTATTTGCTCATCCAGAAGGGGAGCTCCCTGGACGCAGCCGGACTGAAAGGCAACCTGATTGACGCTCTCCGGAGCGAAGGAAAGCTGGTCAAGCAATTAGAAAATGCCCTGAAATCCGAGGGCAAGCAACTCGACCTGGAGAGCCTTTTCAAAGTGGCTTCAGTTGATGTCTCCAAAATCACTCCCATCCGCGGACCCCCTACGCTGATGGCAGCGCTTGAACTTGCCAAGAATCAAGTAGGCAACGGCGTCAAGGCAAAATTCAGCGGATCCTTCAAATGGTCAGGGAGAGAAAGGCCAGGGCGAAATTTAAGGGAGCTTATCGCGGAGCTTGCCGCAGGCAACGAGGAGGCCAGGATAGCCTTGGAAAACGCGGCCCTCCGAGACCAGGATACCAAAGCCCTCAACAGGGCTGGACTTCACAACTACATGACCGAGATCATGTCCGGCCCGGAGCATAGCTTACTCGCAGTGGATATCGACCACCTTGGTCTCATCAACGGATTGCGCGGGACGGAAGCCGGCGACGCGGCCATCAGGAACATCGTGCGGATCATGCGAGAAGAAATCGGGGACTTCGGTCCAGTGGCCCGCACCGGGGGAGATGAACTTGTGGCGGTCATCAACCGGCCGCGTGAGCAAGCCCTGGAGGTGGCAGAAAGGATCAGGGCCAGAGTTGAGGAGGAGGTTGGAAAGGACCCTTCGTTTGCCCAAAATCCCCTCCAGGACTTTAGCAAGCTGCCTTCTGCAAAGCAGGAAAACCTCAAGGAAAGACAGGAGGCTCTCAAAGCAGATCCCAGCCAGCTTAAGAATTTTGAAGACGGCAAGGTGACCGTTTCAATTGGAGTTGCCGAGATCAAGCCGCCGAAGGCCTCCGCCAGCTCCCAGGAAGCGCACCGAGCAGCAACCTCAGTCTTTAGGGATGCGATGAGTCTCGCGGAAGCCGGCGAAGGCTACTCCAAGAAGCAGGGGAGAAACCAAATCAGGGAGATAGCTTCGGAGCTTGAGATGGCGAAGAGGGATGTGGTCCAGCTCGAGAGGGATCTCGACAATCTGAAGAAGCAGCCCAACCCGCCTCGGGAAGCGGTGACCCATCTTGAGGAGAAATTAGCCCGGCGCATGGAAGACCTCAAGACCCTCAACGAATTGTTCCAGAAAGCCACCCTCCAGACTCCTGAAATAGCCCCAGCCGGAGAAAAGCTTACAGCCGCTTTGGAAACGAATGCCCTGACCGCGGATGGGGGCCAGGCTCAACTCAGGGAGACCGCTACCACATCCCCTGGCCAGGGGAAGGCTCCTCCCGTTCCAAAGGAGTCGCGGATAGGGGCTGGAGCTCCCCAGGAGCCGCCCAGGCCCAGGAAAGTCCGCGAGCAGGTGGAGAAGCTTCTCAGCGACCTGGGAGGGCTCGGCCGCGAAACAGCGGAGAAGGGGGCCCGTCCTAATGTCCACGAGGATCTGCGTCGGATCCTGGACTACCTCGAGATTAGAAAAAAGGTCGAGATCGAATTTACTGACGAGAACATGCCGGAGGATCAGGGAGCCATCTACGATCCGCAGCGCGGAAAGGTTCTCGTGCATTTCCAGGTCGCGGAGCTCGGACCCAGGAGCGTGGCCAAGGTAGTGGCCGCCGCCCTTGTGAAGCGTTACATGGAGGGCCGGGCCAGCGGATGGCAGGAGGCCATAGGCGCCACGAAGAAAATCTCAGGGAGCATCACCTCCTCCATAGTTCGCGCCATCGCGCAGGAGATCGCCGACAAGCCCCTCGACTACGGAGAACCAAAAGATCTCTTTGAACAGCTCTATAACAATTACGCCTCGGTCTTGCAAAGCGGAGACAAAGCCCGCCTCGAACGATTTATCCGAGGTATGCCCAGGGACTATCTCTACGACGCCAAGGACCATAGGCTGAAGCTCTGGGCCGACTATGAAAAGAGCGTCACGGGCCCTATCCGCGAAAAGGAGAGTGCGCTTCAAACCGAGATCAGAGAGCTCCAACAAAGGGCCGACGAGCTCCAGAGGCAAGTGGAGAAACTCGCTGGAACCCCGGCTTGGGGCCAGAGGCTTGCCGCGGCCCTCGAGACATTCAGGGACCTGGGAGAAGGCATCGCCATGGCCGAAAACCTGCCCAAGAGACGAAGCGAGTTCCGCAAGGCTGTCGAGGAGCTCTTGCAGGTGATTCCCCTCAAGGAGGGCCGCACGAGAAGCGAGCTGGCCCGTATCGTCGCGGACATGGAAGCCAAGCGTTTGCAGCTGGTGTGGTTCCGCGAGCTGCGGGCGCGGGACATGAGGATTCACAAGATCGACAGGGACAGGCTAAAAAGCCTGACGGATTTCCTGGAAACCCCCAGGAAGGAGCTCTCCCCCGAGGAGCTTGACAATATACGGCATGAATTGAGCTCTTATCTGGTCGAGACCATGGAGAAGCGCCTGCTCGAAAGGAAGGCTGAGGAGGGGACTCCTCCCGGGCGAATCCAGGGCGCGCCGGGCGAGCAGGGAGGCGAGCCCGAATCCCGCGGGCTAGAGGGCGGCAAAGGCGCACGGGAAGCTCCCAGGGACTATCTGGGCGAGGCAGGACGCAAACTCAGTGTCGACAAGCCAATATCGAAAGAGCTTCAACTGGAGCCTGCAAAAAAACCCAGGACGCCAGACGGCGAAGGCGAATCAGGCTACGTTTACTTTGTGAGAAGCGCGGCTGAAGGCGGCGAAGTAGCCATCAAGATTCCCAAGGCTGGCGGCAGACCGAACGGAAAATTTCTTTCGGAAGCAAAGGGAATGCTCGATGCCGCAGAGGCCTTGGAGGCCAGAAGACAACGGGACCCAGGGGCTGTTCCCGCCAACTTTAGGCTTCCAGGGCTCCTAGACTACGGCAGCATGGACCTTTACGATTTGACCGGGCGGGGACAAAGAGGGCAATTCATGGTCGAGGCGATGGTCATGGAAAAGGTGCCTGGGGAAAGCCTGGAAAGTTACATAGAGAAGGGCGGCAAGATCGGGGCTCAATTCTGGCAAGCCTGGCAGGAGTTCAAAGGAGGGATCCTCCTCTGCCATGAGCTTGGCTTTGCCCATAATGGACTCTACAGAGGAAACCTTAGAGTCTCTAAAGTTGATCCCGCAAATCCTAATAGCCCCGTGGTTTTAAGTCCGATAGATTGGGGGTCCATGAAGACTCGTGCTGACCCCGCGTTTGAGGAAGCCAGAAATGAGGATTTAAAACAACTAGACTTCTACGAGGAGAAGCTAGGCTTTAAGGAAACGCTCGGCGAGGTTCAGGATCAAGCCGGCAAAATGGGGGGATCGGAGGCCTCACAGGCTGTCAATCTGCGAAGGGATTATAGGACGCTTAACTCAGAGGAGGCCAGCCAAGCTACCATCTACGCCAACAAGGACCTAAGCGTTTTCGTCAAGGTTTTCGGGGGCAAAGGCAAAACAGTGCAAGGGGTTAAGGAAGCCCATGTCCGGGAGCTTGTGCGCATTAATAATGAGCTGAAAGACTACTTTGACCGGGACAATTGGCATACGAAACTCCTGGACATGGCGGCAGTTCCCATTGAAGGCGGGGGATGGGGCATCCAGATGCTGAGGCAAAAGGGATTATCCTTGGAATTCCTTATTAACGACCGTGGGCTGGGAGATCCTGACACCGCGCGGTTCCACAATCAAGCCATAGAGACCTTGGAGAGGATCGACCAGTGGACAGAGAAACGGACTGGGCTTAAGATGGCTGACAGACGTGGGACCATAGAAGACGCGGCGAGTAATATGAAGGAAAATACCGAGTTCTCAAATTTCATCGTTTACAAAGGCCAACTTTATCTGGTGGATCCCCTCAACATGAAAACTATTATGGATTATAGCGTTAAGCG
>CAYLZQ010000178.1:0-4978 GCA_964388045.1 uncultured Elusimicrobia bacterium
CTCCGGCCCCCCGGCGCCCTGGAAATCCTCCAGGGCCTGGCCAAACGCGTGCCGGAGCTCCTCCTCTTCTGGCAGGGCCCCATCCGCGGCCCGCCGAGCGACCCTGCCTACAGGACCGTCTGGATCCCGGATCTGGCCACCGGGCAAGAGACCCGGGTCCCCCTCCCGACCATCGAGGAAGCGATCCGGTTCGCCCGGATCTCCCGGAAGTACGCCGTGGCCAGGACGGCCGAGGGATTCCGCCTCCGATTCCTGGAAAGGGACAAGGCCGTCCACGTCACGGTGGCCGCGCCGCAGAACGCCCTGCTCTTGGTCCAATGGCATGAAGCCTCCGGAAACGAGAGCCTCCTGGATCTGCGATCCCCCCCTCTCGGCCCGGAGCGGCAGGTCCGATTCGATCCCGAGCAGCCGATCTCCTTCGGGCTGGAAGCCGAGATGAGCGTCCGGGAAAACCCGGGGATCGTGAACGACTACCACCTGGCCTCGGTCTCGGAGGAGGAGTGGCTCAGACTGCCTCTTGCGCAGAGAGCGGCCCTGGCGCTCGCCGAGGAGGAGAGGAATCCCCCAAAAGGCGTCTCGTTTCTCAAGCGGCTCTCCGCTGCCCCGGCGGACCTGCCCTTGAGGCTCACCTCCGAAGGGAACGGCAACTTCGAGATCAACAGCTCGGTCTTCGCTTCCTTCGAGAAGCTCGGGGAATTCGTGGATTTTCTCGTCGCGCGTTACGGCCCCGCCTCTTTCCAGGGGCATGTGGCCTACAAGGGCTACCGCGGGGTCGCGGGAGTGGCCGGCCACGTGGTCTTCGAGTCCGACGCCGCGCAGCTCAAGACCCTGGAAAGAAACTACGAGCGCTTCCTGGCCGATCCGGCAGTGACCCCGGCCAAAAACCTGTCGCACCACTCCCTCGGCCCCCTGGATGAATGGGACCGTAAGATTTTCCTGCGTTTGGAGGAAAAGGCCCTCCGAGGAGAGCCGCTGGGGAGGCCTGGGAAATCCCGCCTCACCTACGCCCCGGTCTTGCGCGACGACATCTATCCCTCAGGATACAAGGGTCATGAGTTCCGCCAGTTCCACAAGCGACACCGGGAGCTCCTGGCCTCCATGGACCGCCTTGCGGCCCACCTGAGCCTGTCGGGAGACTTCAACGCCTTCAAGCCCTTCTCCTCCATCGAGCTCATCTCCCCCGGGCTGCCGGAGGCCCGCGCCCGGGAATACGGATTGGCGATCGACGCCTCAGCCTGGAGGGCCTTCTTCGGGAAAGTCGGACTCAAGATTCACGGCAGGTTCCCGGAGCTGCTGAAAGGCGGAGCCTCCCCGGCTGAGCGTTTTTACTACCCCCTGCGCGACTGGAGGGCCCATCCCATCCTCAAGGACCTGCCGAACTCGACCCGGGAAGAGGCCCAGGACCGGATCGCCCGGGCCACCCGCCGGTACCTGGAGGACCTCAACGTCCTCCTGGAACAACACGGGGAGGCCCCGATCGGCGAGGAGGTTCTCAGGAGGCTGCAAGTGGCCGCGGCCAGATGGGCGCATGAGGCGCGCCTTTCCGGCTACTTCGAGGAGTTCCGGGACCGCCATCTTGCCGGGGAACGGGGCCTGCCGCTCAAGGACCTTCCCTTCGTGCGCTCGGTCGCCAGGGTCCCCGCGGGGGGGGACCTGCCTGATCCCGCTTACGCGGAGCCAAGGACTTTCCCGGACGGGCGGGGTTATCTCCGCTATCTCCGGGGCCGGGAGCTCGGGGCCAACCCGGACTCCTACCGGAGGTTCCTGGACTCCAGCGTCGAGGTCTTCTATCACGACAACGACCCCTACGGCCACATCAGAATCCGGGTCGGGAGGCGGCTCTACTCCCTCGAGAACGTCAGGGCCGCGTTCCTGAGGGATTTCGACCCGGCCAGGATGGGCGGGGGCACTCCGGGCTTCGCCTACCTGGTGGGGAAAGACAGGATCGCCCAGGTCCAACCCCGGATCGAGGAGCTCTTCCTCAACTCCAGGCTCCACAACCTGCCCCCCTTCGACGCGCACTCCCCCCTCCTGGAGGTTCAAACCCTGGAGGACGGCGCCTTGCAGTACCGTAGCCCCTACCGGCGCGACGCCAACAACGACCTCTTGGACGCGTCCTGGGCCGAGGAGGAGGGAGAGCCCATTCTCGTCACGCCGAAAGGCTTCCGCTTCCCCGCATTCCGGAACGCGGACGGCCGCCTCCTCGTGCAGTCCTTCTCATGCGCGACCATCGCCACACACATCATGAGAAACTACCTGGGAATCGACATCCCATTCCAGCACGGAGCGAAATCCCTGCGGGAGGCCCTGGAGTCAGGCAACCCAAAAGGCCGCGCGCCGAACCTCATCATTGACTATTAAGAGCCTATCCCAATACCATCCTCCGTCGCGAAATCGCGGATGGCGTGCCGAGCCGAGGCGCGCGAGACGAGCATACTGAACGGCAGGAAGTATGTGAGTCGAGCGCAACGAAGGCGCAGGCCGCTAGCCGCGATTGCAGCAGGAGCAGGGTATTGGGATAGGCTCTAAGGGATCAGTCCCCGCAAGACCAATTTTGCTAGGATGCCTCCCATGCAGGTCCGAGGAAGGCTGGCTCTGATCACCGGGGGGGCCGGGGGGATCGGGAAAGCCCTGGCGCGGCGCCTCCTGGGCGCCGGGGCCTCGGTCGCGCTCTGGGACCTGGACCCCACGGCCCTGGAAATCGCCCGCCGGGAGCTTTCAGGGCTGGGCCCAGTCCGCACCCAGGCCCTGGACCTCACCGACCGCTCGGCCCTGGCCGAGGCCGCCTCCCGCCTGCGCCGGGAGGCCGGGGAGGTGGACCTCCTCGACAACAACGCAGGCGTGGCCTTCTCCGGGGACTTCCTCTCCTGCCCGGAGGAGAGCCTGCTCAAGACCGTGGAGGTGAACCTCAACGCGGTCATGTGGTGCACCCGAGAGTTCCTCCCGGCCATGATCCGCAGGGGCTCGGGCCACGTGGTGTTCATGTCCTCGGCCGCCGGGCTTCTGGGCGTGCCGGGCCTGGCCGTCTACTCGGCGACCAAGCACGCGGTGATCGGCCTGGCCGAATCCGTGCGCCAGGAGCTCGCGCGCGAGGGCCACAAGGGCATTGGCTGGACCATCGTCTGTCCCAGCTTCGTCAAGACCGGGATGTTCGAGGGGGTCAGGCCCCCGAGGCTGGTCCCCTGGCTCTCCCCCGAGGAGGTCGCGGAAGCCGTCTTTGAGGCCGTGCTCAAGAACCGCCTCACCGTGCGCATCCCCTTCATGGTCCGGATCCTGCCGGCCTTGAAGGGACTCTCAGGCCCAAGGGTCCTCGACCGCATCGGGGAGCTCCTGGGGATGACTCGGGCGACAGAGGGCTGGAAAGGGCGCTAAGGGGCCCCAAGCTCGCGCTCCGCCTCCTCAGGCAGAAAACCCGAGGCCCTCATTCGCTCCAGGATCCGACGGGAGTTGCGCGCCACGTAGCGGCTGGGCCCCACCGGCTTGTAGCGGCGGGGGTTGGGAAGGACAGCGGCCAGGGCCGCGGCGGCAACAACGGCTGCCAGGGCCGGGACGACTCTCCGGACCCTCCTTCTCCGCTTGGGGCTCATCAGGGCTGCTCCAGGGGGAGGAGATCCTCCGGGGGGGCGAGGGTCCCGGCAGAGAAACCGACGAGGCGGAAGGCGCGCTGGCCCAGGAAGGGCTCGGCCAGGGCCAGGGCCCCGCGCTCGAGCTGGGCCAGGCTCCCGGTGGCCAGGCGGAGGGTTCTCTGGCGGGAATGGGTCTCGTAGCCCGCGAAGCGAACCTTGACCGTGAGGGTCCGGCACCAGTGGCCCTCGGAGATCATCTCCTGGTGGACTTCGCGCACGCAGTCGAGAAGGGTCTCCTCCACCAGCCTCCTGTCCTTGGTGTCCTCCTCGAAGGTGTGCTCGCGGCCGATGGACTTGGCCTCGTGGAAGGGATCCACGGCCCGCTCGTCCTCGCCCCGGGCCTGGCGCCACAGGTAGCTCCCGAACTTCCCGAACTCCCGGACCAGCCTTTCCACAGGGACTTCCCGGAGCTGGGCCACGCTCTTAAGGCCCATGGCGGCCAGGTGCTCCCGGGTCTTTGGCCCCACCCCCCGCAGGGCCCAGACGCCCTTGGGGTCCAGGAACTCCCGGACGCGCTTGTCGATCACGACCGTGATCCCGCCCGGCTTTTTGTGGTCGCTGGCGATCTTGGCCACGAGCTTGTTGGGGCCGAGCCCGATCGAGCAGGAAAGCCCCTCTTGGCTCCTGATCTCGGCCTGGATGCCGCGGGCTAGCTCCAAGGCCGCCTCGTAGGTGCCCCGGCTTGAGACGTCCAGGTAAGCCTCGTCCAGGCCCGCCGGCTCCAGGACGTCCGCGCGCCCCGCAAGGAGGACCATCACCCTGCGGCTGGCCTGGACGTAAAGCCCGAAACGGGGGCGCAGGTAGACACCGCGGGGGCATTTCCGGAAGGCGATCGAGATCGGCATGGCGCTGTGGAGGCCGTAGCGCCTGGCCTCGTAGTTGCAGGTGGCCACGATCCCCCGGCCGCGGCCGCCCTTGGGATCCGCCCCCACGATGACGGGCCTTCCTTTCAAGCCCGGGTCCTCGCGCTCCTCGACCGCGGCGAAGAAGGCGTCCATGTCCACGTGCAGGACCAGGCGCTTGGCGGGATGGAGGGGCACCGAACTCGGCTCCTTGAGCCGGCATTATATCAATTGCCTGCCCGGGCAGCCACGGCCGGACGCCGCAGGCGCTTGGGGAGAGAAAGAAACCAAAGGCCCAAGGCGTGGTATAATATCCTTTCGCATGACCGCATATTGCGGAGGAAATGGTTGATTCCTTAAGGTCGTTTAGGTAGGAAACCATGACGAGCTTGGCCCTTTTTCTTGCCCTCTCCCTCCCGTCTCTGGCTTGGCCGCAGGCCCTAGAGGATATCTGGCACGCCGCCGGAAAAGGCTTCGACGCGGGTCCCTCTGCGGCTTCCTCCGTTCCGG
>CAYLZQ010000179.1:0-4933 GCA_964388045.1 uncultured Elusimicrobia bacterium
GACCTAAGCCGGCAGGATGCGCGGGGCATCTCCGACTCCTTCCTCTCCCTTCTTGAAAAGATAGACTTGGCCCAGGCGGATCCATCCCTTAGCCTGGGCAGAAGGCTGGCCGCGGATCCGGTCTTTGCCGCCGCGATCTCAAACAAGGCCGCCGAGGTGCAGCTCAAGGAAGGAAGCGGCCTTGAATATCTGGCCGCCAGGGTCCTCAAGGTCCCGGAAAAGACCTTGAGGAGCGCCAACCTTCCGTCGGCCAAGGACTGGAAGGAGTTGCCTGAAAAGCTGTCCGAGATGGGCTTGCCGGCCGAAAAGGCTAAGAAGATCGTGGAGTCGGGCCGCAATGCCAAGGACCTAAGCCCGGAGACGGTCCAAGAGGCGGCCGCAATACTCCTCCTGGACCAGGCCCTGCGAAAGGCTCCAGCGGGTCCCGCGGCCATTGAGGAAGTAAAGAGAGAGGGGCCCCTAGCGAAGGCGGAGGAAAAAGGGCCTAGGGAGACGCCAGGCAGGGAGGCAGTGAAAGAAGCAGCCGGATATCTGGAGGAAAGGCTGGGGAAAGGGGCGGCGGGCATGGAGGAAAGGAGGAAGCTCATCAAGGAGGCCCTCGCCGATTTGCAGGCCCGCTCCTTTGAAGAGGCCCTGACGGCCAATCCGGAGCTGGACGAGACCCTCCTGGCCGAGCAGCACCTCGGCTGCGCCCTGGGCCAAGCGACGGAGGAGAAGGCCGAAAGCTGCGCCCTCTTCAACGAGGCCCTGGGCCAGCCCGACCCCAAAGCCATCCCGAAGCCCAAGCCTCCCTTCGACCAGGAGCTCCAGGAAGCCTTCGACTCCTGCTATGGCCAGAGCCATGCCCGCTGCGGGGATTTAACGCTAGACCTCAAAGGCGGGACGATCACCCGAACGACCAAGAACGAGGACGGAACCACGACCCAGGAGACCCTGGAACCGGATGGGACAAGGAGGGTGGCCGTTCTCAATGAGAAGGGAAGGCTTCAGTCCCTGGTCGCCTACGACAAGGAGGGAAACGCCGTCTCGGAGACCCAGGTCGCCTACGGCTCGGATAGCTCCTCTGAGCGAAGGACCCGAAACCTGCTGAACGGGGGAGAAAGCCTCGAGCGCTACGATTCGGAGGGCAGGCTCATCGCCTCCGAGTCCCGGGACAAGGGCGGGAGGCTGAGCTCAAGGATGGAATGCGCCTACCGGCCGGCGGAGCCCACGCTGCAGGAGACGCCCAAGGGCTCCTCCCAAGCCCAGGAGGCCCTGCCCAGGAAGATTCCGGAGGAGATCCGGCAGAGGGGGTCTGTCCTCCAGCAGCGCCCCTCCAGGAAGGAGCCCGGCTGCACTCAGACCAGCTACGACTCTGACGGCTCCTATTCCATCTCGGAGCTTGGCGAGGATTTCGGCCTGAAGGGCTATCTCAACTACGACAAGGACGGAAAGGTCCTCTCGGAAACGACCATCGTCAAGAACAAAGACGGAAGCCAGGTCCTCACCACCAGGAGGCCGGACGGAGGCTCGGTCAAGGAGTTCCGGGACAAGAACGGGCGCACGCGCAAGTACACCTCCTACGGGAAAGACGGCAAACCCTTCTCGGAGACCGAGTACCACTACGGCCGGGAAGGGGAGGTGAGCATCCACACCAAGGACCTCCTCAAAGGCACGACCACCATCGAGCACAGAGACGGGAAGGGCAGGAGCCTCGCCTATTCCCGCTTCGACAAGGCAGGAAAGCGCCTCTCCCGCACGGTCTTTAGCTACGCCGAGGATGGAGGCGTCTCGCTGCTCACCAAGAACGCGGACGGGACCTCCACGGTCGAGCGCCGGAGCAAGGATGGAAAGACCACGGAATACGCCATGTTCGACGCCGACGGCAAGGAGACCGCCACGACCTCCTATGCCTACGACTCGGAGGGGAAAAAGACCTCAGAGACGACCACCTATGACGACGCAAGCAAGCTCGCCGTAGCTTACGGGCCGCACGGCCCCATCAGCAAAGTCCAGTTCGGCCCCGACGGACAGGAGCTGGCCAGGACAACCCTGGCCTACGGCCCGGATGGACGGAAAAACTCCGAGGAGACGCAATACGCCGACGGGAGAAAGTCGGTCACGAAGACTCGCCCCAATGGAGTAAGGGAGGTCTCCTGGGCCTATCCAGACAGGACCTCTTTCGAGGAAAGCTACGACCAAAATGGGGCTTTGACCAAGCGCTCCGTCTACAACGATGGCCGGCTTCAGTACACCATGACAATCACCCAAGACCCCAAGGAAGGGACTGAGGTCGCGACGCTCTACCCGGACGGGAGCCGGGTGGTGGAGCGGCGGGACCTAGAGGGCCGGGTCCTTAAGCGCGAGGCCTTCGGCAAGGACGGCAAGCCCTTGCCGGGGAATGAGGAGGAGCTCTGCCTTTCGCTCGAATGCCGTCAGGCGCGATCCCATGAGACCCAGGTCCCGGCCGGTCCTCTGGGAGAGGGGGAGGAGGGGCCTGTCCTTGGGCAAAGGCCCCCCAGCCGTGGCCTCAGGCCCGTTCCGGGCCAAGGGGTCGGGGTTCCTGGCGAGGAGGGAGGGAGCGCTGATGGCGGCCTAGCCCATGCCTATCGCCCGCCCAAAGCGGATCTACCACCCACCCTGGACTTCGAGAAGAAGGGGCTCCCCTTCGGAGAAGGCTTTCCGCGGGACCTGGTTGGGATTCCAGGCGAGGCGGAAGGCCCGAAGTCGCCCAGGCCGGAGGAAGCCAGGGGAAGGCCGGCCTCCGGAGTCGAGATACTGGCTAAGAAGGACGAAAAAGAGAAGGAGTCCGCAGCAGGACCTGAGGAACCGGCCAAGGAGGAAAGGGTGGCTGGGGGGCCGGCCACCGCTCAAGGGCTGGCCAAATCCGGAAGGCGGGAGGAATCCCCGGAGTTGGCTGAATTTATGGCAAGGCGGGAAGGGCTGGAGGTGGCGCCTGGAGCGGCTGAGGTGCTGGTGAAAGAAGGCCTCGCGGAGGCGGAGCCCGGCAAAGCCGTGGAACCGGCGAAAGGGAGCAGGCGGGAAGGGCCGGGCAAGGCCGAGGATCCGGCGAAAGAAGCAAAAGGGGAGAAGCCCCTGGAGAAGGCGGAGCAGGCGGCGAAGCAGGAAGGGCCGGGGAAGGCGCCTGCCAAGGCGGAGGACCCGGAGGAGGCTCTTGAGAGACTCTTGGAATACTATGCCGGCAAGGATTTGAAGAATTTCCTGGATCTGATCGAGGCCGGCATTTCCGCTGAGGCCCAAGGCTTTAGCTTAGAGAAGCTCAAGGGCCAGGCCGTCGCCGATTTCTCGCATCTTCAATGGATCCGATTTCGACATGAGATCGTCTCCTCTTCCTTCGACCCGGAGAAGCCCACGGCTGAACTCGTCGTCAAGTGGACCAGGACAGTCAAGTTCTCGAGCGGGGAAGCCTGGAGGCTGGCCGACCAAACGGCCAAGCTGGTTTTCAGCTATACTGAGGGGAAGGGCTGGCGCCTCTCCCATCTGGGCAAGACGGCCCCATTTCCCGTTTCCAGCAACTCGGACGGGAGCTTCATCGTCTGGGAGGGTCAGGGCCTCATCGACGACAAGCTGGTCAAAAAGTCCAGGGTCGTGCGCAAGGGCAGGCTCCTGCCTCCGGCCAAGGAGGAAGGCAAAGGCTCCTGAGCTCAGCCTGCGGCAGGCCGCGACCCCCGCATCAAATCATCTTTGGTGGTTAAGCGCATTGCTTGCTCAAACGCCGGACCCGCCGAGGCCTCGCACGCCTTTCCCTGCTCCTCGCGGGAGCGCCCGGCTCTTTACCGAGATTTTTTGAGTCCGCCGCAAGTCCATGATAATTCCATGACATGGGCCTGCTACACTCCCGTCAGGATGGAAGGACCATGCTGCTCCGGCTGGCGGGTCAAGGCATGAGGAGAGGGTCCTATGCCTGCCTTAGGCTCGCGTTCCTGGGATCGCTCTGCGCGGCGCCCCTGCCCGCGCTGGGGGTCCCGATCTACGGGGATGATGACCGGAAGGATCTTTACGAGGTCGCCGATGACAAGGGGCTTGTGAGACTGGCCCGCAGCACCGTGGCCCTCTTTAAGGCGGAAAAAGTGAAACTGGAGAAGGAGAGCGCCAAACTCGAGACGGAAACCCTTGGGAAAACAATAAATCTGGCGGCCAGCGAGCGCTTCCATGACCAAAAGCAGGGGGCTTTCTGCTCAGGGGCTCTGGTTGGGCCTGATCTGGTCCTGACCGCGGGGCATTGCGTTCTAACGGAGGGGGACTGCCAGAAGACCCGGTTCGTCTTTGACTTCTCCATCCCGGAAAAGGGCCACGACCCCGCCAGGGTTCCTGCCAAAAATGTCTATCAGTGCGGCAAGCTTTTAAAATCAACCTGGGATATCGGCCGGCTCGCCGTGCGCCTGAGAATTGACACTCCAGGTTCGTACGATGAGGCTTTCGAGCCGGACGAAAGGCGAGGCCACCAATGGCAGGGAGGCAAGGACTGGGCCCTCGTCAAGCTCGATCGGCCGGTCTTGGACCGCGAGCCCTTGGCCATCAATAAGACGGGGAAAATCGGGAAAGGAACGCGAGTCTTCGTGATCGGCCATCCCTTGGGGCTTCCAACGAAGATCGCCGGGAACGGCACGGTGAGGGTAAGCCCCTTTGAGGATTTCTTCGTCTCCGACCTGGATATATTTTCCGGCAATTCCGGAAGCCCGGTCTTCAATGCCGAGACCAAGCTGATCGAGGGCGTCATGTCCCGGGCCTTCGATGACTCATTCGCAGAGGCTGGGGGTCAACTCAAGCACAAGGTGCTGCCACAGGGCGGAGGCAAAGGAGTAGACGCCACGAGGGTTGAAATCCTCGTCAAGGACCTGGGGTCGGCCCTGACCGGAAAGAAAGACTCCTCCTCAGTGTTTGACGACCAACGGCCCGAGGATCGATACCCGCGTCCAGGAGAGCGCGGGGA
>CAYLZQ010000180.1:0-4909 GCA_964388045.1 uncultured Elusimicrobia bacterium
TCTCCCCGCGCTCCTCGAGAACCGAGCGATCGAACTTCCCTTTGGGGTTCGAGAATATCCTCAGATTCGCCGTTTTTTCCGCGAGCTTCCGGGCGTCCTCCGGGGTGTCGTTTCGGCCCACCCCCAGGTAGATCAGAAGTCCCCGGCCGATGGTCCTGGACTCTTCGCCGGGCAGACGCACTTCCGCCTGCTCCACGCGCTGGATGAGGGCTCTCATGTTTATTATACATAGCGCACTAAATAACTGCGCATGTTCAGGCCACTCTCCGACGGACCAACATGGAACGAAGCAAATCTAATATGTGCGCTGCGTATAGTATAGGGGTTTGAGGGAGGTGGCTTCAAGCATGAGGCTTTTCATCGCCGTGCCGCTGGCCGAAAGGGTGAAGGAACGCGCGGCCTCGATCATCCAGGGCCTGCGCTCGAGCGGGGCCGACTTCAAGTGGGTGGAGCCCAGGAACCTCCATCTGACCCTGAGCTTCCTGGGGGAAACCCCCCGGGAAAGCATCCCGGACCTTGAGGGCGCGATGAAACTCGCCGCTCAGCAGCCTCCATTCGACATGGCCTTCCGCGAGCTGGGGGCCTTCGACTCCCTGGACCATCCCAGGGTCCTTTGGCTCGGGGTCCGGGAAGGGGCTGAGGCCCTCAAGGGTTTGGCGGAACGCCTCGACGCGATCCTGGCCCAAGACGGGTTTCTCCCTGAAAAGGGAAGGGGACGCTCCTTCGCCGCGCACTTGACCCTGGGCCGCATGCGCAGCCCCAGGAACCTCCACAGGCTCAGGGCCGCGCTCAAGGGGACGGCTCTCCTAGAGGGCCTCAGGTCCCGGGTGGAGCGGATCGTGCTCTATGAGAGCCGGCTCTCCTCCCAAGGGCCTGCCTACACGGAGCTTCGGGAGCAGCCCCTGACCGGGTGAGGCGCGCCCTCCGCCCTCGCGCCCGATTTTAACGGGTATAGGTCTCCGGGGTGAGGCCCACCGCCTGCTCGGGCTGGGCCTGCAGGGCGATGAGGTCGGCCAGGATGTGGGCCGACTCCTCGAGGACGATGTCCGGGGTTGTGGGGGCCTTCTCGTAGTCCCCCTCCTTCTCCTCGCTTGCCGCCTCGACTGGGACGGTCACTGGGGCCGTGGACTTGATCGGGGGCTTGAGGCCCTCGGTGACGGCGAGGGTGATCTCGGTCGCGGTCAGGGGCTTGGCCCTGCGGGCGGCTCTCTCCTTCTTGCGCTTGATGCTCCGGGCCTCCTCCTCCTGCTTCTCCTCCAGGCGTTTCTTCTCGTTCAAGGTGACCGCCTTCTCGTCCTTCTGGCGCTTGTAGAGCTCTATGTCCTCGCGCACGTAGGCGAACTCCGGGGAGGCGCTCACCCTCTCCCCCGAGGCCTTTTGGAGGGCTTTGATCCTCTCCGGGGTGATGAGCTCCAGGCGCTGGTACCTGGCCGGCTCCACCTCGTCGTAGGGCAGGGCGTGCTTGAGGGAGGATTCGGTGGCATCCATGAAATCCATGACCGAAGGGAGCTGGATGTCCGGAACCGCCCCCCGGTTCTGGGTGGAGCCCCCGGAGATCCTGTAGAACTTCTGGATCGTGAGCTTGACCGCTCCGGGCTTGTAGGATTTGAGGGCCGCTGGCAGGTATTGGGCCAGCTCGATCAGGGATTGGACCGTGCCTTTGCCGAAGGTGCTCTTCTCGCCCACGATGACCGCCCGTCCATAGTCCTGGAGGGCCGCGGCCAGGATCTCCGAGGCCGAGGCCGAGGCGTGGTTGGTGAGGACGAGGAGGGGTCCTGAGTAGAGGACCTCCGAATCGGTGTCCCTGAGCATCCGGATGAGGCCCCGGGCGTCCTTGACCTGGACGACCGGACCCTCCGGGATGAAGAGCCCAGTCAGGGCCACGGACTCCGGGAGGGACCCGCCCCCGTTCCTCCTGAGGTCCAGGATCAGGCCGTCTACGCGCTCCTTTTTCAAGTAGGAGATCAGCTTCTCGAGGTCCCTGGTCGTGCTCTTGGGCTCGACCATGGACTTCATGTCCGCGTAGAAGGAGGGGAGATCGATCGCCCCGATCTTCAGGGTCTTGCCTCCCGGCCCCTCGAGCTCGAGGATCTTGGCCTTGGCCTCCTGGTCGGTGAGCTTGATCTCGTCGCGCACCAGCGCGATGACCACGCGCGTGGCGGGGTCCAGGGCATCCGCCGGGATGACGCGCAGGCGCACGAGCGTCCCCTTCTCCCCGCGGATGAGCTGGACCACGCGGTCGAGCTTCATGCCCACGGTCTCCATGAAGGGGCTATCCCCCTGGGCCACGGCCTCGATGCGGTCGTTGGGCTTGAGCCTCTTGTCCTGGTCCGCGGGGCCCCCGGGGACCAGGGAGACGATCTTGGCGTAGCCGTCCTCGGAGCGCAGGACGGCGCCTATGCCCACCAGGGAGAGGCGCATGCTGATGTTGAAGTTCTCCATCTGGGGGGCGGCCATGTACTCCGAGTGGGGGTCGAAGGTGTGGGCCAGGGCCGTGAGGTAGGCCTGCAGGACGTCCGATCCATCGTACTCCCGGTACATGCGCCGGAGGCGCTCGTAGCGCAGGGTGACGTTCTTGACCTGTTCCTCGGGCTTGGTCTTATTGAGCCGCTCCTGGAGGAGCTCGTTCTTGATCCTGAGGCGCCAGAGTTCGGCGGCCTCCTCGGGGCCTGAAGGCCAGGGAGCCTCGTGGCGGTCCACTGGGAAGGCCTCTTCGGCCTCGAAAGTGAAGGTGGAGCGGGCGAGTTTCTTGACCAGGGCCTCCCGCTCCTCCAGGCGCTTCAAAAACCTCTCGAAGATCTCCAGGGCCGGCTGGATGTCCCCCTCCTTGATCCTCTGGGCCAGGGCGTCCCCGTAGCGGGAATTAAACTCGTCTATGTCCGGCTTCTGGAAGAACATCCGGTTGTAGTCGAAGGCCTCCAGGTAGTTCGCGATGAGCTCCTTGGAGGTCTCCCCGTCCAGGAGGCGGCGGTTATAGTGGTTTTGCTCCAGGAGCCGCGCCACCATCTGCCCGACGACCGGCCCGGCCTGGCCCGGGTCCGGGAGGGCCAGGGAGGGAAGGGCCGTCCAGGCCAGGAGAGCGGCCGCGAGAGCGGCGCGCAGGC
The DNA here is from genome assembly GCA_964388045.1 of uncultured Elusimicrobia bacterium. Lineage (GTDB taxonomy): Bacteria > Elusimicrobiota > Elusimicrobia > UBA1565 > UBA9628 > CAYLZQ01. The sequence goes on from CAYLZQ010000180.1 coordinate 3,105, forward strand.
TTTTTCTGCAATCCGCGATCATGGTTTCCGCTCTGCCGAGCTCCGGTTTCCGGCTCGCGCCTCCAACCATTTCTGACCGAGCGATAACGCGAGGGAATGCCGCCTCCACGCTCCGTTGGGAAGCGGCCTCGTAGACCCGCTACGCGGGTGCCCCTGCTCGGTCATATCAATAAGTATAGCAGGAATCGGAAATCCTGCCAGGGGTGGTCCTACTTCGGGCCGAGGAGCTCGCGCATCTCCCTGAGGTACTGGAGAGCCTTACCCAGCTCCTGATAGGGGATGCGCACCCCCTTCTTGGACCAGCCTTTGTAGGCCATGTCATCGACCCATTCGCGCAGGTCTATGCCGGTCGAATCCTTGTAGATCGTGACCCTAAGCACCAGCTCCAAGCCCGCCCTCTTTGGGAAACGTCCCAGCTCGCGGTCCTCCAGGGCTTGGGGCTCTTGCGGCAGCTTGGAGAGGGCCTCGATCACCCCCTCCAGGAGGGGGGCGCTCAGCGTCACCCCGGAGCGGGTGGGCCCGGCGTAGCTTTCCCTCTTGAGGAAGGCGCGCACGGAGGCATAGGTGCGCCCACGGTACTCGTCCACGTAGAATTTGAGCTCGCTGGTCTCGGAGAGGGGGATCGCTCCGATCTCCTTGAGAGGCTTGAACTCCTCGGCAGCCATTGGTGGCGCTATCCTAGCAAATTGTCCCTTGCGGCCCAAGGGGGGGTCAGGCCGCGAGGAGGCAGGGGGCCGCGGGACTTGCCCGGAGGGCTCCGGCCAGGCCATGACCGGTCGGGTCGGCAGGCGGCGGTTTGCGCAGTTTTTGCCAGAGCCAGCCTGCGGCGAAGAGCCCGGCCAAGGCTGCCGAGTAGGAGAGCGAGTGGCTCCAGGGGCTTGAGGAAAGCCAGAGCAGCCCCATCCCAGCCGCAGCGGCCCTGATCAGCCCGCTCTCCAGTCTGCCGACCTTCCCGGGGGCCAAGGCGTCGTAGCGGTCCTCCCCGTACTTGTGCCCGCGGATGTCGCGGAGCCTGCCGTCATGACCGTAGCGGTATTTCTGGTCGTGGGAGGCCTGCCAGCGGCCGACCACGGTGGAGCGCATGTCGGCCAGGGCTGAGATGAGAACCCCTGAAAAACCATACCAGGCGAAAGCCAGCAGGAAGGGGTAGGTGGCCCAGCCGCGCGTCAGGGCGGAGCCGAGCCCTGCCAAAAGGTTCAGGCTCAGGGCTATTCCCCCAAGCTCCACCATCCCCGAGAAACCCAGTCCCCGGGGAATCTTCTCGGAGACCTGCTTCGCGGAGAGGGCCGGCCCTTGCTGGGCGCCGGGCTCCAGGGCTGCTGGAGCCTCTCCGGAGACGGCCGCGGCGCCCTTTTCGGGCTTTTTCGCGGCCTGGGTCCCATCGAAGAGGGAGGCGACGACTTTTTCGGGCGGATCCTCCTTGGAATCTAGCCTTGCCCCTGCGCTCCGGAGAGCTTCGAGAGTCTGTTCCTGGCTTGCGGCAGACTGCCCGCGCTGCGCCCCAACGGATTCCAGGGGCTTCACCTCGACGATGGGGGGTCGGTCCGTTTGTAAAACCAGGGAGGCAGGAAGCTGGGGGAGGCTGACGGAAATAGGAGCGGTCCCGCCGGGCTTGACTTGGGAGGGGCCGCTCTTTGGGGAATTGGCCCGGACCGCGGCGACGGCCTCCCACCCCGGGGCCATGAGCCCCAGGGAAAGGGCGAGAAGCAGTCTCAAGGCGGTTTTCATGTCTGCTTGATAAACAACGCCACCTTCACCCCCGTGGTTTCGGCCGCTTGCCTCAACCAGCCCTACGGGCCCAGCCG
>CAYLZQ010000181.1:0-4906 GCA_964388045.1 uncultured Elusimicrobia bacterium
TGGGACCTTGGCGATCATCGCGGAGTCCGAGGAGGGGCGCAGGATCTCGGACGTGGACCGCTATGAGATATTCCTCAACGGCGCCCTCTTCGAGATGGACTCGGTCGCGCAGGAGATAGTCCTGGCCGCGGTCGTCCGCCAGCTCGAGCTCGCCCTGGCCGGGCGCTCCCTGCGGGAGGCCCGCGACGCGGTTTCCCGGGAGCTCGGGCTCTCCCAGCGCGGCAGCGGCCGCACCGGGGCCGAGGTCCTGGCCCGGGCCCTGGAGGATTACGGGCGCGGGATACGGGTGCGGGCCTTGCCCAGGACCCTGGCGATCCCCTGGGAGTCCTCCCTCTGGAATGGCGGCCTCTCGCCGGAGGACGCCCTGCGCCTGGGCAAGGGCCTTTCCGACTACCTAAGTTCCGCGCAAGCGGCTGGTCTTCGCCATGTGCTCCTCGGCTATTCGGAGTCCTCCCAGAGGCTCTCGGCCGAGTCCCTGGCCCAGGCCCTCGCCGCCAAGGGCATCCGGGCCAGCCTCTTTGATTCCCCCTTGAGCGTCCAGGCCCTGGCCCAGGCCCTCAGGGGCCTGCCTCCCGAGATGGGGGTCTGGATCTCTGCCGGAGAGACGCGGGTGCTGGGCAAGGACGGAGGGCCTCTCACGGTGTCCCAATCCAACGCCCTGGGGTGGCTCATCCTGCGCGGCCAGCATGCCCGGACCATGCCCCTGGAGCTGGCTCGCGAGCAGGGGCTTTTCGAGACCCTCCCATCACCCGTGGGCGCCTTTTCGGCCGAGAAGGAAGAGCCGGCGCCCCAGGCTCCGGCCCGGGCCGCGAAGACGAGCGGCGCGGTCTGGGGCGCCTTTCTTTTCCATTCGATCCTGATGGGCGCGGTCCTGGGTATCATGGGAGCGACGCTGCTTTTCCCCACCTTCGTGGCCTCCCTCCCGATCGTCCACACGATCTTCGCCATGGTGCGCTCGATGATGATGTTCAAGAGTTTCGTGGCGGCCGACTATGCCTGGGCCCTGGGGCTTCTCCTGGTCTCGGTGGTCGCGGGCCTGCGCTACTGGCGCTATGGGCGGATCATGTACCGGATGGCCCAGGGCGGGGGCGGGGACCCCGATCCCTACCGGGGCTTGATCCCGGAGCTGGAGGGGCTGCCCCGGACGCATTCCGCCACCAACCGCAGCAAGGTATGGTCCCCGGTCGAGGCCCTCCCGGACGGGAGGATCGCGATCCGGGAGGAGAACTTCTCCCGCCTATCGCCGCTTTTCCAGATGCTGATCTACGTCCACGCCGCGGCCAGGATCAGGTTCCAGCAGCACCCGGTCATGCGATTCTTCATCAACATGGCCAACAAGCTGGTGATCGGACGCTTCAAGATCGCGAAGGTCACCTTCTTCGTGCTGACCGAGCCCTTCGTGATGCTCCTGGAATGGTGCATGCTCTGGGGGATTCTACTGGACAGGGTCCTGGGAAGGCCGGTCAGGCCCCTTTACCGGGTCACCCCGGAGTCTCCCAACGGGCTTCCTGTCCTTCCTCCCGAGGTGGAGGGGCAGTTCCTGTCGGAGTGGGCGACTGTCACCGCCATCGTCAGCGAGGATACGGTGCAGCTCGAGGACAACCGCGCCATCCGAGTGATCGGGGCCGGCAAGCCCGGGACCGGGATCTCCCTGGCTACTCAGGAGGCCCGCGGGCTGCTCCTGGGCCAGGAGGTCCTTCTCCTGACCCCGAACGCCCAGGAGGAGGGAGTCCGGAGGATCGCGGGCCACCTCTACGTGGCCGAGTCGCGGGAGCGGCCAGGTCCGGAAGAAAAGCCTCAGGCGTCATGGGCCGAGGCGTCCGGGACGAGGACCCTGACCCGCGCGGTCCATGCCCTGGCCGCGCGCTACCGGACCTACGGCTATCGCCTGCCCCCGGCGGCCGGCGTGGATGCGGAGAGGCTTCCCCTCTTCTTGAGCCTCGAGGAGTCCCAGGGGCGCAGGGACCCTGAGGAGAAGCCCGGGGGCTGGGAGAAGGTTTTCGCCTGGAGCGTCTTGAGCGCCCTGGGGGCCCAGGGCCTCTGGGCCTTCCTCAAGCTCTCGGGATCCGCCCTCTCGCCCCTGGCCCAAGGCCTGGCCTTGGCGGCCCTGGGCCTCTTGGTCCTGCCCGCGGCCTACGGCTTGCTGCGCCTTTGGCGGGGCCTGCGCCGCGGCTTCGTGCTCAGGCACAAGTTCGCGGCCGCGGTCCTGACCCTGGCCCTAGGGGCGGGGCTCATGGGTTTGCTGCGCGGCGAGGGTTGGGCCAAGGGGCCCGCCGCGCAAGGGGTGGCGAGGTTCTCGGAGCAGGTCTTGGAGAGCACGCGCCTTTTGCCCCAGCCCGGGCGGCTGGGCTACCAGGGAGTCCCTCAGGAGGCTGAGGGCTTGCGCCTGCCCATTCCAGAAGGCCATCCCCTCCTGGCCCAGGCCAGGGAGCTCTTCGCCGAACCCTCGGCCGCGGCCGACTCCCTGGCCGTGGGCCTGCCTCCTGAGCTGGCCGCCAAGTACGGCGCCCAGTGGGGCACCGTGGCGCGAGTGGTGGATGGGGACACGATCCCCCTCTCCAACGGCTCGAGCGTGCGCTACGTCGGTGTCAATGCCCCCGAGATCGCCCATCCCGGCTTTCAGGGCAGGGAGGGATCGCAGCCCGGAGGGGAGGCGGCCTTCGAGCGCAACGCCCAGCTCGTGGACGGCAAGAAGGTCCTTCTGCTCATCCCGCGGGAAAGAGAGCGGGACGCCTACCGGCGGCTCCTGGCCTATGTCTACGCCCCGGACGGCTCCGGCAGGCTCGTCAACGTCAACGTGATTCTTCTCGAGGAGGGCCACGGCAACCCCCGCTACGAGCTGCCTGATCCCCTCCTCAGGGGCCCCTACCGCAGCCTGGACCCGCTCAAGCTTGCGGCCCGATCCGTGGATCGGGTCTGGCCTTCCTCTCTCAGGAGGCTCTCCCTCGACCCCAACGAGACCCGCAGCTACGTCCAGGAGCCGGCCCGTCTGGCCCGCTGGCTGGATCCCCAGACCCTGGAGCTCGAGGATGGAAGAAGGGTCTTCCTCCGGGAGCTGGACATTCCGCAAGACAAGAGCGCCCAAGCCCTGAGCCTTGTCTCAGGCCTGATCCAGCCGGGCCAGGAGATATTCCTGCTCCACGCCAAGTCCTACCGCGACAAGAACGAGCCCTATCAAAAAGACGAGCAGGGGCGCCTCCTGGACTACGTCTTCTTCCCGCAGGGGGAGGGGGTCTACCAGAACCTCAACGCCCTTGTTTTCAGCCGCGGACTGAGCTCGACGCGCCAGGGCAGGCCGGATCCCGCTGTCCCGGAGAAAGCAGGGCTCCGGGGGGAGTCCCTCGACTACGAGCGCCTGGCCTGGGAAGCGGCGACCTCGCCGCTGCGGTCATTGCAGGTCTCAAGTCCCCAGGTCCTGGCTGCCTACGCTCAGAGGGTGCAGGCCCTGGAGGATGTCAGGCCCTTCGAGGCCGGGGTCTCTCTCCTCTCCCTCTACTCCCGGCAGATGATGGTGCCCGCGGAGGAACAGGAGAGGTTGCTGGTCTCCCTGCTCGCCTGCCGCCGGCCGGCCGAGTACGACTCCTGGGTGAGGGAGAGGCTCCTCCCGATCTTGAGGCGCGGCCTTTCGGCCCAGAGGATCCCTCTTCCCGAGGGGGAGGCCTCATGGGAGGCCGCCTCCTGGCAGGAGGTCCTGCTGCGGGCCTCGGCCGGAAAGCTGGGAGCAGTGCCCGATACCCTTTATTTCCCGACCTCGGAGCAGGAGGCAAGGATGCGGGAATTCCTGGCGCTGCAAGGAATCTCGCCTGAGTCGCCGATGAGCTTCGCCGAGGGAGTTTTCTACGCGAGGCTGGCCCTGAGGCTCCCTCTCCCCATGAGGGCCCTGCTTCCCCAGTCCTGGGTGGCCAGGAGCGCCGGGGCCTTCTGGGCCTCGACGGAGATCGCCCAGATCCACAGGCACCTGCTCTACGACAGGTCGCGGGCCTCTCCCTTGCTCCTGGCCATGGCCTATGCCTTCCCGGAGTCTCCCTGGCTCCTCCTCTCGGAGGGCCGCGATTTCGTGGCCCTCACCCAGACCCTGGCCCGGGAGAGCCTGACCACCCCGGGCCTCATGGGGACCTGCTTCGAGCGCTTGAAGGCGGTCGTCTCCTCCGAGCGGCTCGCCAAGATACGCTCCCTGATGGAGCAGGGGCAAAACAGCGCGGCCATCAAGGAGCTCTCCCCGGGAGAGCTCTTCATGCTGGGGAGGCTGCTCTCGGACGAGCCGGCCCTGAACCGCTTCATGCTCCAGAGCCTCAAGGGGCTCAGGGCCAAGGCCGGGCGCTTGGAGCTGCGCGGCACGAGCTGGGATCAGTTCCAGAGGGAGTTGGACGCCCTCCTCGAGCTCCCGGGCGGGGGCTCCCTGAGCGCCTCCCTGGCCGAGGGCTACGAAGGCATTTCCGAGGACCAGTGGCGGATGCAGCGCAGGCTCTTCGCGGACCTCCTGGTCCAGACCCTGTTCAGCATGGAGCACGAGAAGATTCCCTCGCGCTTCTTGCCCCTCCTGCTTCCCAAGGCGGCCGAGTGGGTCCAGAGGGGCTCGGCCCGCGCCAGCTCCCCCAATGACTGGGAGACCATGCTCAAGGCCGTGAGGCGGATCACCCCAGGCCAGGTCCGCTCCTGGGTCCTGGAGCTGATGCCACAGGGCTTGTCCGCGGGCTGGGAGCTCGATCTAGGCCTCCTCAAGCGCCAGATCTCCCAGATCCTTGAGGCCGAGATCGGCGAGGCCAGGGCCGGCGAGAGATTCGACACCACCAAGGCGGTGGGGAGCCTGGGCTTTCCCTCCACTTACGAGTCCGAGCTGACCAGCTTCAGGCGAGGCAGCTTCCAGGTGGACCGGGAGGGGCATGGGGTCTTCTCCCGCTGGAAG
>CAYLZQ010000182.1:0-4903 GCA_964388045.1 uncultured Elusimicrobia bacterium
CGCAGAAGCGGTCAAGCTCCGCTTGGGACTCGCTCTCCGTGGGCTCCACCATCATCGTGCCCGGAACGGGCCAGGAGATGGTCGGGGCGTGGAAGCCGTAGTCCATGAGGCGCTTGGCCACGTCCTCCACCTGGATGTCCGCCGCCTTGAGGGGCCTGAGGTCCAGGATGCACTCGTGGGCGACCAGGCCGCGCCGGCCGCGGAAGAGGATCGGGTAACAACCCGAGAGGCGGCGCGCGACGTAGTTGGCGTTCAAGATCGCGACCTTGGTCGCCTCGGCAAGCCCGGGGCCTCCCATTTGGGCGATGTAGGCCCAGGAGATCGGCAGGACCAAGGGCGAGCCCCAGGGGGCGGCCGAAACCGGCCCGACCCCCTCCGGCCCTCCGGCCTCGACCAAAGGGTGCCGCGGCAGCAAGGCGGCCAGGTGCCCGCCCACCGCGATCGGACCCATCCCCGGGCCGCCCCCCCCGTGGGGGATGCAAAAAGTCTTGTGGAGGTTGATGTGGCAGACGTCCACCCCCAGCTCGGCCGGCCGGCAGAGGCCGACCAGGGCGTTCATATTGGCCCCGTCGAGGTAGACCTGCCCGCCATGGGCATGGACCAGCTCGCAGATATCCCGCAGCCCCTCCTCGAATACCCCGTGGGTCGATGGGTAGGTGACCATCAGGGCCGCCAGGTCCCCGGTGTGCGCCTCGGCCTTGGCCTTGAGGTCCGCAAGGTCTATGTCCCCCTCCGCGAGGGTCTCGACCGGCACGATCCTCAGGCCGGCCAGGACCGCCGAGGCGGGGTTGGTGCCGTGGGCCGATCGGGGAATCAGGCAGACCCTGCGGCGCCCCTCGCCGCGGCGCTCATGGTAGCGGCGGATGACCAGGAGTCCCGCGTACTCCCCTTGGGAGCCCGCATTGGGCTGCAGGGAGACGGCCGCAAAGCCAGTGATCTCGCAGAGCCACTCGGCGAGCTGCCTCAAGAGCTCCTGGGTGCCGCGGGCCTGCTCCAGGGGGGCGAAGGGGTGAAGTCGGGAAAACTGGGGCCAGGAGAGGGGAATCATCTCTGAGGAGGCGTTGAGCTTCATCGTGCAGGAGCCCAAAGGGATCATCGAGGTCGTGAGGGACAGGTCACGGGATTCCAGGCGCTTCAAGTACCGCATCATCTCGGTCTCGGAGTGGTAGAGGTTGAAGACGGGGTGCTTGAGAAAACCGCTGCGGCGCCTAAGCCCCGGAGGGATTACGGCGGCCTCAGCGGCCGCTTCGTTGGCGTCGAAGTGTATCTTTCCGCCCCGGGCGAATATCTCCACAAGCTCCGCCACGTCCCTCTCCGAGGTCGTCTCGTCCAGCGAGACGCAGACCCCCTCCGGGAGGGCCCTCAGGTTGATCCGGCGGCGCCTGGCCTCCGCCAGGATCCCGGCCAGATCCCGGCTTTCCAGCCGCACCCGAAGCGTTTCGAAGAAGGGCTCCTCCCCCAAGCGAAGGCCCAGGCTTCGCAGGCCCTCGGCCAGGGCGCGGGCCAGGGCATGGATGCGCCCCGCGATGCGGCGCAGCCCCTCGGGCCCGTGGTAGACGGCGTAGAAGCCGGCCACCACGGCCGGGAGGACCTGGGCCGTGCAGATGTTGGAGGTCGCCTTCTCGCGCCGGATGTGCTGCTCGCGGGTCTGGAGGGCCAGGCGCAGGGCGGGCCTGCCGGAGTCGTCGCGCGAGACCCCCACGATGCGGCCCGGGACCTGGCGCCTGAAGGCGTCCCTGGCCGCGAGGTAGGCCGCGTGGGGACCTCCGTAACCGAGAGGCACCCCGAAGCGCTGGGTGCTTCCCACCGCGATGTCCGCGCCGAACTCCCCGGGGGGCTTCAAAAGGACCAGGCTCAAGGGGTCCGCCGCGACCGTGACGAGAGCCCCGGCCTCATGGGCCCTGCGGCAGAGCTCGGAGTAGTCGCAGACCCCCCCGTCCGTCTTGGGGTACTGGAGAAGGGCGCCGAAGGGCCTGCGCCCGAAATCGAAGGCCTCATGGTCTGCGACCGCCACCTCCACCCCGAGGGCCGCGGCCCGTGTTTTGACCACCCCGATAGTCTGAGGGTGACAATCTTCGGAAACAAAAAACAGATTGGAATCTCCTTCATGAACCTGGCGGCTGAGGCTCATGGCCTCGGCCGCCGAGGTCGCCTCGTCCAGGAGGGAGGCGTTGGCCACCTCCAGGCCCGTGAGGTCCATCACCATGGTCTGGAAGTTGAGGAGAGCCTCCAGGCGCCCCTGGGAGATCTCGGCCTGGTAGGGGGTATAGGCCGTGTACCAGCCCGGGTTCTCCAGGACGTGACGCTGGATCACGGGAGGGGTCACGCAGTCGTGGTAGCCCATGCCAAGGTAGGAGCGGAAGATCTGGTTGCGGGAGGAGAACTCCCTGAGCCTCTCTGTGGCCTCGAACTCGGTCAGGGCCTTGATATCCAAGGGGCGCCGGGTCCGGATCGGACGCGGGAGGGCGGAGTCGACCAGGGAGTCGAGGCTGGGCTCGCCCAGGAGCCCGAGCATATCCCTGATCTCGCCCGGGCCCGGGCCTATGTGCCGGCGGGCGAAGGACTCGGGATGGGGGATGGCCTCTCCCACCGGGGTCTTAGTGGCTTCCATGCGCGGCAGGCGTCTTCAAAAAGTCCTGGTATTGCCGATAATCCATCAGCTTCCCCAGTTCCTCGGGGTGGGAGGGCTTCATCTTGAAGAGCCAGCCGTCCTCGTGGGGGGAGCGGTTGACGAGGCCGGGATCCTTGGCCAGGGCCTCGTTGACGGCCGCGATCTCCCCGGAAACGGGGGCGTAGACGTCAAAGGCGGCCTTGACCGACTCGACCACGCAGCAGGCCTCCCCCTGGCTGACCCTGCGCCCCGGCTTGGGAAGCTCCACGAAGACCACGTCCGTGATCTCGCGCTGGGCGTGGTCGGAGATGCCGACCCAGGAAGTCCCCTCCCGGAGGTGGACCCATTCGTGCGACTTGGTGAAGCGGCAGGATTCAGGCTTGGACATTCTGGTGCCTCTCGGATTGGTAGAAGGGGAGCTTCGCGACCTGGGCCGCCAGGCTTCTCCCATGGACCTCGACCGCCAGCCTCGTCCCAGGCTTGAGATCCGCGCGGTCAAGGTAGCCGACCCCGACGCCGACCTGGAGGGTAGGGGCGAAGGTGCCGCTGGTCAAGCTCCCGATGACCCGGCCCTCCAGGAGGACGGGGGCCCCGGGTCGAGGCACGCCCTTCTCCAGGAGAGTGATCCCGGCCAGTTTCCTCCAGAGCCCTTCCTTCTTCTGTCTCAAAAGGGCCTCTCTCCCGATGAAGTCGCCCTTCTCGAGCTTGACCACCCAGGAGGCGCCCGCCTCCAGGCTGGTATGCTCCTCGTCGATGTCTTGGCCGTAGAGGAGGTAGCCAGCCTCCAGGCGCAGGGTGTCCCTGGCTCCCAGGCCGCAGGGATGGGCGCCCAGGGAGCGGCCCTTGGTCAGGAGGTTTTCCCAGACCCTGGAGACGATCTCGCGGGGAACGATCAGCTCAAAGCCGTCCTCTCCGGTGTAGCCCGTGCGCAGGACCAGGCTTCTCTGGTCGAAGAGGTCCGCCTCCAGGACCCCGAAGCGCGGCAGGGAGACTGCCTGGGGGACCTCGAGGGCCATCAGGGACTGGGCCCGGGGACCCTGGACCGCGACCATCCCGTAGCCGTCGCTTTGGTCCTCGAGCCCGACCTCGAGGCCGCGGGCATGCCTGCGGAGCCACTGGAAATCCTTGGCCGTCGTGCCGGCGTTGACCACGACCAGGTACCGATCCCTGGCCAGGCAGGCGATGATCACGTCGTCCACCACGCCCCCCCTCTCGTTGGGGAGATGGGAGTAGATGGCCTTGCCGGGGCCTATCCGGCCGATGTCGTTGGTGTTGGTCCTCTGCAGGAAGGCCAGGGCCTGGGGCCCCCGGACCCAGATCTGGCCCATGTGGGAGACGTCGAAGAGCCCGCAGAGGTTGCGGACCGCGGCGTGCTCCTTAAGAATGCCCTCGTACTGGAGGGGGAGCTCCCAGCCGTTGAAGTCCACGAGCCTGGCCCCCAAGGCCCTGTGGCTCTGGTGGAGGGCCGTGCGGCGAAGCTCCGCTGTGGCGGACGGCATGAAACTAAAATAGCAAATAGGCCGGCCGTTGCCAATAAATAACTCCTTGATTTCTGTCCCGACACCTGCTATACGGATACTATATGGGTAACTGCTCTGGTTCCTTAACCCCACCCCCTACCCCTCCCGTAGGGAGGGGAGATATCGGCCCCCTCGGCTACTCACCTCCCCCCGGGGGAGGTGAGTAATTTATATGGAGCCAAGACCCCCGAGGCGCGGCAGCTGGGGAGCGGCCCTCCTGGCGGCCCTGGCCCTGGGCGGCTCCGGGGCAGGGGTGCTGGTCTATCAGCGCCTTCAAGACAAGGAAGAGCCGGTCGCGGACGCGACCGGATTCGACCTCGCCCAAACTGAACCGCTCGGACCGACCCGGCCGCAAGAGGCTCTGCCTGCCCCTCAGGCCCAATCCGGCCTGGGCATGATCAAGACAGGACTCCCCCGGATGCAGTTCGGGGAGAAGGCCTCCGCAGCCGCGCAAAAGGCAAGGAGCTTCACCGAGCTCTCCCAGGACAGCGAGACCAGGATGCGGGCCCTCAACAAAGCCTACACGGAGCGCTATCCCGTCATCGCCCGCTACAGGCAGGAATGGAGGAGCCACCCGGACCTTAAGAAGTTGACGGACGACTACTTCAGGGACCACGACCCGATCGCCTTCCTGCGCGGCCTGGCCGGCTCCAAGAGCTTCGGCGCCCTGGTCAAGAAGTACGCCAGGGAGCCGGCGATCCATGCCTTCGTCAAGGAAGCCGTCAGGGAGGCGCCCTCTGGCCTGATGTCCGCGGCCATGGGCACCCTCGGC
>CAYLZQ010000183.1:0-4902 GCA_964388045.1 uncultured Elusimicrobia bacterium
AGCCCAGGGATCAGGGATAGCCTGCCAGGAGAGGGTCACTATCCCCTCCTTGGTGGCTGCCGAGACCGTCGGCGGGGCCAGGGAGGGGTGAAGGTCATAGGAGACTATGCTGGACTTGTCAGCCACCAGGAGCCTTGAGCCCTGGACAGCCAGGGACACAGGGTCTTCGAGCTCCCTCTCGCCCTTTCCTCCGGCGAATAGGTCAGTCATCCAGTTCCCGTCTTTGGAATAGACCGAGACCCTCTTCAAATCCCGGTCAAGGACATAGAGGTAGTTGGCTCCGTCAAAGGCGAGATCCGCCGGAGCCTGGAACTGGCCAGGGCCGATCCCCTCCTCGCCCCAGGCCGCTATGAAGGCCCCTGAGGGCTCGCATTTAAAGACCTTTTTAAGGCCTTTGTCCAATAGATAAAGGAAGCGCGCCTTGTCCCAGGCCACTGCCACAGGCTCTACGAGCTCAAAAGACCCCACCTTGGGCCCTATCCCGAAGAGGAAGACTCCCTCGGGGCTGAATGCGTCCACCCTCCTGTTGCCTGAGTCAGCCGCGTAGACAGTGCCCTCCTCGTTGATCGCAAGCCCCCTGGGGCCGCTCACCCGGCCCTCCCTCTTCTTGCTGTCGAAGAACCCCTGGCCCTTGGCGAAGTTGGCCTTCCAGGAGCCGTCAAGGCCGAAGAGCTGTATCCTGTTGCTTGGCCCGTCCGAGACGTAGAGCCCGAGCTTCCGGCTGGCTGAGAGGCCTGTCGCGCTTCTGGTGAGAGAGGGGTCCTTGCCGCTCCTGACCCCGAAGCGGGCCTTCTCCTTGCCGTCCTCAGCCAGAAGCGCGAACTGCCCTTCCTTGGGAAGATAGGCGAAGAGCTCCGCGCCAAGGGGGGCCAGGGCTTGGGCGGCCAAGGGCCAGGAGGCGGCCGGCCCGGTCACGAGGATCTTGGTGGCCAGGTTCGCGGCAAGAGGGGCTGTCTTTAGCTTGTTCGCTATCTCAACGCGCTGGATCCTGCTGTTGCCGGTGTCTACGACCAGGAGGACGCCGTCCGGAGAGATCGCGATTCCTTCCGGCTTCTTGAACTGTCCCGAGCCTGACCCAGGGCTTCCGAACCTGCCCAGGATGAATCCTTCCTGGTTTTGCTCGATCACCTTGGAATTTTTGGAGTCGAGGACGTAGAGAAAGCCGTAGGGGTCCACGCTGAAATCCTGGCCCATGAGGCTGAACTCCTTGACGAACTTGGCCGAGGAGTCGAACTTCTGTATCCTCTCGTTGCCAGAGTCCAGGACATAGAGGTTGTCGGAGGGATCCACCGCGATCCTGGCCGGGCCCTTGAACTGGCCCGGGAGCTTGCCCCCGCCGCCGAGGACAAAGAGAAGGATCCCTTCCTGGGTGAAGGCCTGGACCCTGTTGTTTCCAGTGTCGGCCGCGTAGACCCTGCCGTCAGAGCCCACGGCCACCGACTCGGGGTTCCTGAGCCTGCCCGGCTCGGAACCCCGCGAGCCGAAGGACCCAAGGAAGTTCCCGTCCGAGTCCAGGACCTGGACGCGGGAGTTCCCCGTGTCAGCCACGAAGACCCTGCCCTGGGGCCCGAGCGCTAGCCCCTTGGGAGCGCTGAAGGTCCCGGGCTCCGCGCCCTGCCTGCCTGCTGCCTTGACGAGCTTCCCCGAGGAGTCGTAGAGAAAAAGGGAACTCTTCTTCTCGTCAAGAACGTAGAGGCGGCCGTTTGCGGCCGCCGCCGCCACGGGCCTCTGCATCTCCTGGGCCGAGACCGGCTCCAGGAAACGGATGGTGTCGTAGCCATGTACGGCCGCGTGGTCGCAGAGGGCCCAGAGAAGAGCCGAGAGGAGGGGCTTTTTCATTTCCCGACCAGCTCCTTGATGAGCTTGTTGACCAAGCCGGGGTTCGCCTTCCCGCGGGAAAGCTTCATGACGCTCCCCACGATCGCTCCGATCGCCTTCTCCTTGCCGCTCCTCAAGTCCTCGGCGGCCCCGGAGTTGGAGGCCAGGGCCTGCTCCACCCAGGCCTTCACCTGCGCCTCGTCCGTCACCTGGGAGAGCCCGAGCTCCTTGACCAGCTCCTCGGGCCCCTTGCCGGTCTCCCACATCCTGCCCAACACCTCCTTGGCGAGCTTGGAGGAAAGGGTCCCCCGCTCGACCAAGTCCACCAGCCCTCCCAGGGACTCGGCTTGGACGGGCGAGCTTGAGACCGGGAGGCCGGCCGCGTTCAGCTTCCCAAGAAGATCGGTGGTCATGAGGTTGAGCAGGGTCTTGAGCGAGGCTCCAGAGCGGCCCTTTGCCGCGGCCTCGAAGTAGTCCGCGAGATCCTTGTCCCCGGCCAGGACCTCGCTCTCGTAGGCCGAGAGCCCGTACTGGGAGGCCAGGCGCGAGCGCCTGGCTGCCGGGAGCTCCGGGAGGGAGGCCTTGAGCTCCGAGACCCAGGCCGGGTCAGCCGCCATGGGGACAAGGTCCGGATCAGGGAAGTAGCGGTAGTCGTGGGCCTCCTCCTTTGAGCGCATGGGGAGGGTCGTCTTTTTTTCCGCGTCCCAGAGGCGGGTCTCCTGGACCACGCGGCCGCCTGACTCAAGGACCTCCACCTGGCGCCGGAACTCGTAGTCCATGGCGTCTCGGACGGCCTTGAAGGAATTCACGTTCTTTATCTCGGCGCGCGTGCCGAATTTCTCGGAGCCCGCGGGCCGCACCGAGACGTTCACGTCGCAGCGCATCTCCCCCTTCTCCATGTCGCAGCGGGAGACCTCCGCGTACTGGAGGACCTCCTTCAAGGCCGCGAGATAGGCGTGGGCCTCCTCCGGGCTCCTGAGGTCAGGCTCCGAGACGATCTCGATCAAGGGGATCCCTCCCCGGTTGAAGTCCACCAGGGAGCCCTCCAGCTCCTCGGAGCCGATCGCGTGCAGGAGCTTGCCCGCGTCCTCCTCCAGGTGGACGCGCTGGATCCTGACTCGCTTCTTGGAGCCGTCCTTGAGAGCGATCTCCAGGCCCCCACGGGAGGAGAAGGGCTGCTCGTACTGGGAGATCTGGTAGGCCTTGGGAAGGTCGGGATAGAAATAGTTCTTCCGGGCGAAGATGGAGACCCCGGCCAGTTCGCAGTCAAGAGCCAAGGCCGCCTTGAAGGCGAGCTCCACCGCGCGCCTGTTGAGCACTGGAAGCACCCCGGGCTGGCCGGTGCAGACAGGGCAGACCCTGGTGTTGGCCTTCTCCCCGAAGCCCTCCGCAGGGCAGGGGCAGAAGAGCTTGCTCCTGGTGGCCAACTGGCAGTGGACCTCCAGGCCAGCCACCAGCTCATAGCCGGCTCTCATGCGGCCTCCTGGGAATCATCTTTCGCGCGCGCCCGGGCCTGGCGCCACTTCTCCAGGAGCTTGAAGTCGCTGGGGGTCTGAGCATGCCCTCGGCCTCCCCCGGCCTCATGCCTCTCCCTTGACGTATTCCTCCAGTCGCCGGCCGACCCCTACGATCGTGAGGCCAACCACTTCGCGGGCCTTCTCATCATAGCGTATGATAACCCCTTGCCCCACGTCCACTCCAGTGGCGGGCCTTGGTTTGCCGAAGCTGAGATAGAGCGTATCCGCCTCGCCGTCGTACTCCCAATCCAGCGGCACGCCCTTTTTCTCAAAGATCTTCACCTCTTCCATACGACCCTCCTCCAGCCTGACGGCTTGCTGGCAAAGTAGGCGGTCAACACAAAGCCATCCTCGTTGTCAATCTCTCTATGAACGACGGCGCAAAATTCCCGCGTCAAGGGGGTCTTGGAATAAAGCTTCAGAGCCATGAGAGTCCCGGCATCGCCCTGCTGGACATAATCCGGCGACGACAATGTTTCAAGAATGCGAGCCTCTTGCCCCTCCATTTCAGGATGGCGCGTCTCAATGTGCTCGAAACGTTCCGGAGTCAAGCGTATCGGGATTCCTGATATGGCCGGGACGATCTTCATGTCGCGCCGGAAGGAGGCCTTTGGGCCGCGCTGGCCTGGCGCCACTTCTCCAGGAGCTTGAAGTCGCTGGGGTATCTGAGCATCCCCTGGGCTTCCACGGCCTCCACCCACTTGGCCAAGAGGACCTCCTCGGCGTCAGGCTCCCCGGTCTTCTCGATGGGCTCCATCCAGTACCACTTGACTCGCTTGGAGACCTCCCTTCCATTACGGAAGAAGCGGTAGCCCACGGTCAGGAGGTCTCCGAGCCTGCGGCAGCGCCAGCCCGTCTCCTCCTCGACCTCGCGAAGGGCGGCCTGGAGCGGAGTCTCCCCCTCGTCGAGATGCCCCTTGGGAAAGGTCCAGACGAGATCCCCCCTGAGGTTTCGCACCTTGACCAGAAGGAGCCTGTCCGTCCGGCTCACCAGCCCCCCGGCCGAGAACTCGCGATCCATCAGTTCAGCCTCGGAAAGGGCCTGGCCTTCTCAAGGGCCGAGGCCGCGCGCAAAAGGAGTCCCTCGCTGAAGGCGTCCCCGATGAGCTGGAGGCCTATGGGCAGGCCCTTGCCCGAGAGCCCGCAGGGGAGGGAGAGGCTCGCGTTTCCAGCGAGGTTGGAGGGAATGGTGAAGATGTCAGAGAGGTACATGGCCAAAGGGTCCTCGGTCTTCTCCCCGAACCTGAAGGCGGGAGTGGGGGCCGTGGGGGTGGCCAGGAGGTCCACGAGCTTGAAGGCCTCCTCGAAGTCCCTCTTGATCAGGGTGCGCACCCTCTGGGCCCTTCCGTAGTAGGCCTCGTAGTAGCCCGCGCTTAAGGCGTAGGTCCCCAGCATGATCCTGCGCTTGACCTCGGGGCCGAAGCCCTCCCCGCGTGTGAGCTCGTAGACCTCCTCCAGGGTGCCTGCTTTCGAGGAGCGGGGGCCATAGCGGATTCCGTCGTAGCGGGCGAGGTTGGAGCTGGCCTCCGAGGGGGCGATCACGTAGTAGGTCGCCACCGCGTAGGGG
>CAYLZQ010000184.1:0-4899 GCA_964388045.1 uncultured Elusimicrobia bacterium
TCAAGGCGGACTCCTCGGCTTTGGAGCTCCCGGGCCGCAGTTCTTCCCTGGGGGGCGGCCCTGCCTGGAATCGCGGGACTGGAGCCCTCCCCGCGCCGGAGTCCGCGCGCGGGGAGGCTGCCGAGGTCCTTGCGAGCTCCCTCCAGAAAAGGGCGGAGAGGGCCGCAAGCCGGCTCAGCCAGGGCTCCCTGGAGAGCCGAGATTCACCTGGGAGGGCCGATCCGGAGGCGCAGGCCAAGGCCCAGGGGGATGGGTTCTGGGACGGCTCTAGAAGCCGCGCGCCTGGAGCGGACCCCGCGGAGGGCAAATCCGGAGCCTGGAGGCCCCTCGATCCTGGCGCTTCCTCAGCCGACCGGCCCTCGCGGCGCAGGGCTTCGACTGCCCTGCTCGGAGCCGCCGCGGTTCCGTTCGGGACTCTCCTCCCTGAGGGGCTCCTCGAGTTCCTAGCCCGATACGCCCCCTACCTCCAGGGTGTGGCCGCGCTCCTGGGAACCTACTTCGCGAGCCGGGCTGCGCGCTGGGCCATCACGAGGGTCGCGGAGCGTCTGGGCCGAAAGCCCAGCACCCAGTTCACCGCGCGGGCCGTGGCAGGGATCATCACCTGGACCCTGGGCCTCTCCTGGAGCCTCCACCTCTTCGGCGCCCCCACGGCCCTCTTCGTGGCGGGCCTGAGCGTGGGCGGGGCTGCCGTGACCACGCTTGTCATCAAGGGCTTCAGCGGGGTCGTGAGGGATTTCGTCAACGGCACCAAGTTCGTGCTCAGGCGTCCATTCCTCCTGGGCGACAGGATCATGATCTCGGGCAGGGAGTACAGGGTGAGGGACTTGGGCCTGCAGGATCTCTCCCTGGAGCCCCTGGGCTCCCGGCAAGGGCTGACCAGCTTCCCCTACTCCCAACTCGCCCAGGAGCCGATCACTATCTTCAAGGAGTACTCAAGCGGGCTGGACCAGAAGCGCCCTCAGGGACGTCTGTGGTCCGCCCTCGTGGGTGCGGTCCGGGGGATGCCCAAGGCTGAACTTAAGGGGATATCCCTCAAGGCCGGTCTCGGGGTCGGCCTCCTAGCGGGTCTTGCCGCCTTGAAGGGCGCCCTGGCCCTGCCCCTCCTGGACACGGCCCTCACTGTCCTCCAGGGAGGGGCTGTCCTCTTCCTGACCCGCCAGGTGGAGAGATGGATCGCGGGGGTGATCGCCCGGCTGGGCGAGAGGCTTGGCCAGAGCCCGCAGGTGATCCTGCTCTTCAAGTTCTCGGCCCAGGCCCTGGCCTACCTGGCCGGGGGCTCGATCACCCTGGGCATCTTCGGCCTGACCTGGTCGAGCCTCCTGGCGACCCTGGGGGCAAGCTCTCTCGCCGTTGGCTTCGTGGTGACCTACTTCCTAGGGGAGAACATAGAATACGGCCTGCGCAGCCTGCTCACCCAGCGCTTCACCGCCGGGGATACGCTCGAGATCGCCGGGGTGACCGGGATCGTCGTGGACATGGACGCGGACTACGTGGTGCTCGAGCACTCGGACAAGAGCCACACCCTAGTCCCCCACGCCCTCTTCAAGTCCCCCTTCACCCTCTGGGATCCCCAAACGGCCCAGACCGCGCCCCCCAGGCCCCGCGAGCAAGGCCCCGGGGCCCGCCTTTAGTGCCAGGCCCAGGGCGCAGGCAGGACCTGCGCAACGTCGCGATCATCGCCCACGTGGACCACGGCAAGACCACCCTGGTCGACGCCATGCTCAAGGCCACCGGGAGCCTCACGGCCAAGGACCCCCAGGAGCAGGCCTTGGACTCCATCCAGCTCGAGCGGGAGCGCGGGATCACGATCCTCTCCAAGGCCACCTCGGTTCCCTATCGTGGGACCACGATCAACATCGTGGACACCCCTGGCCACGCCGACTTCGGCTCCGAGGTCGAGCGCATCCTGGGCATGGTGGACGGGGCCCTGCTCCTGGTGGACGCGGTCGAGGGCCCGATGCCCCAGACCCGCTTCGTCCTGCGCAAGGCCCTGGCCCTGGGCCTGAGGCCCATCGTCGTCATCAACAAGATGGACCGGCCCCGGAGCCGGCCCGGGGAGGTCCTCGACAAGGTCTTCGGGCTCTTCATCGACCTCGGGGCCACGGACCCCCAGCTCGAGTTCCCGATCCTCTACGCCGCCGGCAAGGAGGGCTGGGCCAGCCTCTCCCAGGAGGAGCGGGGAGGGGGCCTCGAGCCCCTCTTCGAGACCATCCTCTCAGCGGTCCCGGGCCCCCTGGCGGACCCCTCCAGGCCCTTCCGGATGCTGGTGACCATGCTCGACTCCAGCAGCTACGTGGGACAGATCGGGATCGGCCGGATCCAATTCGGCCGGATCGCCCAGGGGGCCCAGGCCGCGGTGGTCAAGCCCTCAGGCGAAATCCTCCCCGGCAGGGTGAGGCTCCTGGAGAAATTCTCGGGCCTGGGGCGCAGGGAGGTCCCGGAGGCCCAGGCCGGGGACATAGTGGCCCTGGCTCTGGAGGGCTTGAGCGTGGGAGACACCGTGGCCTCGCCGGAGAGCCCCGAGGCCTTGCCTCCCCTGGCGATCGACGAGCCCACCATGGCGATGGAGTTTTTGGCCAATACCAGCCCCTTCGCCGGGCGCGAGGGCCGCTTCGTGACGAGCCGCCACCTGAGGGAGAGGCTCCTTAAGGAGCAGCAGGTCAACGTGGGCCTCAGGGTCGAGGCCCTGGAGGGGGAGGGGCGCTTCAGGGTCTCCGGGCGCGGGGAGCTCCACCTCTCGATCCTCATCGAGACCATGCGCCGGGAGGGCTACGAGCTTGCGGTTTCGCGCCCGGAGGTGATCTACAAGAGCGACGAGCAAGGCGGACTGCTTGAGCCCGTCGAGCACCTGGTCGTGGACTCCCCCTCCGAGTGCCAGGGCTCCGCGATCGAGAGCCTGGGGCGCCGCGGGGGCCGGATGCTCAACATAAACCCGGAAGGGACCCAGAGGGTCAGGATCGAGTATCTGGTCTCCTCCCGGGGGCTGATGGGATTCAAGTCCGAGCTCATGAACCTGACCCGCGGCCTGGGCCTCATGCACCACAGCTTCCAAGGCTACGCCCCCAAGGGGGCTGACCCGGCCCCCAGGCCCACCGGGGTCCTGGTGGCCAAGGAGAAGGGCACGACCACCACCTACGCCCTCTATGGACTCCAGGAGCGCGGGGTCCTCCTCCTGGGCCCGGGGACCGAGGTCTACGAGGGCATGATCGTGGGGATCCACAACCGGGCCAACGACCTCGTCGTCAACCCCTGCAAGGCCAAGGCCCTCAGCAACGTCCGGAGCAAGGCCTCGGATGAGGCCCTGGTCCTCTCGCCCTTCCTCTCCTTGACCCTGGAGCAGGCCCTGGAGTTCATCGGCGAGGGCGAGCTCGTGGAGGCCACCCCGAAGGCCATCCGCCTGCGCAAGAAGATCCTGAGCGCGAGCCTCAGGCGCAGGGCCGAGAGAAGCCAGGAGGCTCAGGAGGGGGAGTAGGCCTGCCTCGTGAGGTCAGGAAGATGCAATCTCCCGGACTCCCGGGAACCGCCTCTCTCTGGCGTCCAGCCTTAGGGCAAGGGGGCAATCTTGCCAGGCAGTCGGTGGTTCCTGGCGCGGCTCCAAGCCTCTTGAAGCTCGTTCTTATGCAAGTTGGCCCATTCAACAACAAGGCCCAGGGACCGAGCAGGAAGATTTCCAGCCAATACGCCCAGGGTCCGAATATCTATCAGGGCCTCGTATTCTCCATAAACGGCATGAAAGTGCGGCGGGTCATGCTCGCGAAAGAAGATGTAGATTACAATGCCGTAGAACCGGCTAATTTCAGGCATGCGTAGCCCTTAGCGGGCTTTTGCCGGTTATTTCTTCGTACAACGATTCGGGGGCTAAGTCGATTCCGCCGGGCCAGGCAACAGTATGGCTTTCTTCGTCGATAGAAACGGACGCGAAAAAACCAGGTTCTTTAAACTTTGAAAACACCCCCTTTCCAACCAGATCTGAAAGGTCCACCGTTCCCCTTTTCCCATCTTGGAATTTGATCCAGAGCCTGAATTTGGGCAAGGCCCTTGCCTCAACAATTCTTAGCATCCCATTCTCTCTCATATAACTTTAACAGAGGCAGGGATGTAAATCAAGGGGGCGCTTCAACTCACGTAAAATGTTGCCGATTGCTGAAAAATTGTAAAATGTCGGCTCAGGGACGCGGTGCTGTGGCCCCATTCCC
This sequence comes from uncultured Elusimicrobia bacterium, assembly GCA_964388045.1. Lineage (GTDB taxonomy): Bacteria > Elusimicrobiota > Elusimicrobia > UBA1565 > UBA9628 > CAYLZQ01. The sequence continues at coordinate 4,197 of CAYLZQ010000184.1, forward strand.
CCGTTGTGTGGTGTGTGGGAAGGTAGTGAATCTCCGACATGCGAGGATGAGACTGAAGATGTCCGCCCCAGCCCCCGAGGGTCTCTACCTCTATTGGGGCAAGGCCCGCCGCGCGGAAACGGGCGGATGGTCCTACCATCTGCTGCCCTACCATTGCCTGGACGTCGCGGCCGTGGCGGACGCCTGGTGGCGCTTGGACCAGCCGCTGCGCAGGGGCATGGCGCGCGCCTGCGACGCCGACGAGGGAGCATTGGGGGGCTGGCTCCTCTTTTTCTGCGCACTCCACGACTTCGGCAAGTGGGATGTCCGGTTCCAGCTCAAAGTTCCGGAGATCGCGAAGTCTCTCCATCCCGGTGCCCATGAAGCCAAACCTGCCGCATACGACCATGGACAGAGGGGGTACGCCGCCTTCGTGAACGAGGTCGAGAGTGCGGACGACAACGCGCGGGAATGGATGAGAAGAGTCTCCGGCCACCACGGGAGCTTCCCCTCGGACGCTCAGTGGAGGGCTCCTACGGCATCGGCGCGGACGAAGTCCTCGGACCGGGAGGCCCGCAAGGACTGGGTCAGCCTCCTTGACGGACTCTTCCTGAAGCCCGTCGGCGCCGACCTTGCGGACTTGCCGCCTCCGCCGCCTCATCTTGCCGGCTTCTGCTGCGTCAGCGACTGGCTCGGCTCGAACGAGGATTTCTTCCCCTACGAG
>CAYLZQ010000185.1:0-4844 GCA_964388045.1 uncultured Elusimicrobia bacterium
CTGATCGCGCTCTTAGCCATTTCCCTTGCTTGCCCGGCCACAGCCGGAAGCTTCAGCGTCCTTTATGAGCACTCCAAGCTGGAGGCCAAGGTCACTGTCCACTTCGCGGACAAGGGTCACAACCCCGAGGCTGTCACTTGCCAAGGCCCTAAGGGGATATACCTGGTGACCGGGCTTGAGCTCTACGGGCTGGGCGTCGACGATCCAGAAATCCAGCAGCGCACCAACATCTACCGCCTCACCCCCGAGGCCCTGGAGCATCGGGAGGATCTCATGGCAGGGCCGAGCCGCTGGCCCTACGCCCAAGAGAGGATCGTGGGAGCCCTGGAATCCGTCGTGTCCCTGCTCAAGGACAAGGAGCAGGCTCCTGCCGAGCTCAGGACCAGGATCAGGGCCCTGGAAGCCAGGGCCAAGGCCGCGGAGACCAGGCGCAAGGCCCTGGAGGTCCTGGAGGAGGCTGTTCCAGGCTCCCTCAAGGACAAGAAGATGCTGGAGTCCCTCAAGGAAGAGATCGCCTCTGCCGGAGAGGACGTGGAGAAGGTGGAGTCCACCCGGGCCCAGGTCGAGCCAAGCCTGGAGAGGCTCATAGACCCCAACCCCTCAAACCCCAACCCAAAGGCAGCCTTCTATTGGGCCATGGGAAGAATCCTCGACGCCTCGAAGAGACGGCTCGAGCAGGCCGAGAAGGCCCTCGACTGGCTGCCGAAGAAATAGCGGACTGAAAACATGACTCAGGTTCCTCAGCCCCACCCCCACCCCCTCCCGTAGGGAGGGGAGCCTCGGCCCCCTCCTCTACTCACCTCCCCGCGGGGGAGGTAAGTCATTGGCCTTGAGTACCTCGACCTGGATGGTCGAGTGGGCGATCCTGTATTTGGAGAGGAGGAGGGCCTTGGCGGCCCCAAGAACCTCCTGGGCGTCCCGGTCCCGGACGAGGAGGGAGGCCGCCAGGTCCTTCTGCGAGGAGTTGAGCCCCCGCACGTGGAGGTCCGCGACGCTGACGACCCCGGGGAGCCCAAGGAGGTCGGCCTCCAGGGCGTCGAGGTCCAGCCCGGGGGGCACGGCGTCAAGGAGAATGTTCCAGGAGGGCTTCAGGAGCTTGTCCCAGGTCGTGTGAAGGATCAGGCCCACGATCAGGAAGCTGATGATCGGGTCCGCGATCACCCAGCCGAAGAGGATGATCAAAAGCCCGGAGGCGATGATCCCCACCGAGCCCACGGCGTCCATGGCCGCGTGGAGGAAGGCCCCCCTCAGGCTCAGGTTCTCCTCCCGGTAGGGGGAGAGGAGCAGGGCCGAGATCACGTTGGCCGCAAGCCCGGCCAGGGCCAGGAGCATGGTGGCCAGTCCTGGAACGGCCGGCGGAGCTGAAAGCCTTTCCACAGCCTCCAGGGCCATGTGCCCCGCCATGACGGAAATGGCGACAGAGCTCAGTAGCCCGATGAGGGCCTCCAGCTTGAGGTAGCCGTAGGTCTTGCGGGAATTCGGAGGCCGCCGGCCAAGCCAGATCGCGGCCAGGGCTCCGGCGTTGACGGCCGTGTCCGCTCCAAGGTGCATGGCATCGGCCTTGAGGGACAGGCTCCCGGTCCCGAGCCCCCCGACCAGCTCTATGGCCATGAAAAGGAGGTTCACCGCGATCACCCGCTTCAAGGCCGCCGCGTGGATCGGCTGCCTGGGGTTCTCGAACTCCCCGAGCGGGGGCTGGACCAAGGCCATGGCATTGTTGCCCGCGGCCTTCTGGGCTTCGACGGCCCTGGCCACGGCCGCCTCAAGGGCAGAGCGCATCCTGGGGGACTCAGCCAGGCTGCGCATGGCGAGTAGGCTGGAGAGGGCCTTTGGGCTCCTGGCAGTGGCCAGGGCCTGGATCGCGGAAAGCCTGACCTCGTGGCTCACGTCCATGGAGCCCTCGGTGGCCAGGGCCTCGATCACCTTCGCGTCGGCCTGATGCCTGGCCAGCCAGCCGAGGATGCGCGCCGCTTCCGCGCGCCGCCTGGAGAATGGGTGCAGGTGGAGCTCCCTGATGAGCACCTGGGTCCACTTCTCCCCCACTCTGGCCAGGGCTGCCCGGGCCTCTTGGCGGACCAGGGGATCAAGGTCCTGGCTCGCCTGCCCCAGGGCCTCGACCGTCTCCAGGCGCCTGAGCCCGCCGAGCTCCCTGGCTGCCTCTGCCCTGGTCAAGGCTGGCTGCTCTGGATCGAGCATCTGGTCCGCGAACCCCTGGATCGCCCCGTAGCGCAGCAAGGTCCAGGCCGCTGAAAGCCCGGTCATCCTGCCTATCAGGCGCAGGAGCCTCCTGGCTCCGGATTCTTCCAGGGCCTCCCCTCGGAAAGGAGCGGCATCCTTGACAGCCCGAGGAGAGGCATCCTCCTTATCCTCCTTGCCGGCTTTCCAGGAGCCAGGGCCAAAGGCCTCTGGATCGCCCCCTGAACCTGGATCCGGGGTTGAGTCGGCCGCCCGAGCCGGCTCCACGGGCTCCAGAATCTTTCCTGCCTCCTCGCTGAGGGATTCAGGGCCAGCCTGGCTGGAGGAAGCGGCCAGCACCTCCTGTATCCTTTCCTGCCTGCTTCCAAGCCCTTCCAGGATGGGGAGTCTTCCCGGATCCGTCGGGACTTCGGCCTGGGAAGGGACCCACAAGGGCTCCTCAGGACCATGGGAAGCTGCCAGGGAGGCAGGGACCGCACCTGGGTCCAGGGCCCCTGGAGAGGAGAGAGGAGTCTTGACGGCCGGGGGAAGGCGGAAGGAACCAGTGGATTGGGAGCCCGCCTTTCCCGCTCGTCCTCCCCGGAAGAAAGGTGCCGCGAGCGAGGGGGAGGGACCCTGGGCCAGGATCAGGGAAAGGGCCAGGACGAGACGCGAACTCCTTCGAAAGCGACCTGCCATGCCATGTTCATTGTAGCCCTTGAGGGCTCCCTTGCCTTGGGCCCAAAGGGGAAGGGGATCCTCCACCATTGGGCCCAGGACCCGCTGGGCCCTTGGATTTTGTAGAATAGCCGCTCCCTGCCATGAAGGCCCTTCTCGTCAAGAACGCCCTGCGAGTGGTCCTGATGGACGAGGCGCGCACTGAGCTTGAGGCCGCGGACGTCCTGATCAAGGGGCATGCCATCCTCTCCGTCGGCCGGGACCTGGAGGAGCCGGGGGCCGAGATCCTGGACGCCAGGGGCTGCGTGGTCCTTCCGGGCTTGGTCAACACCCACCACCACCTCTGCCAGACCCTGACCCGCAGCCTCCCGGCGGTCCAGGACGCCAAGCTCTTCGACTGGCTGGTCTACCTCTACCGGGTCTGGAGGCACCTGACCCCCGAGGCGGCCGGGGCTGCCGCGGAGGTGGGGCTCTCGGAGCTTCTGCTCACCGGCTGCACCACCACCTCGGACCACACCTACCTCTTTCCCGGGGGGAAGTCGGCCGACCTGATCGACCGCCAGATCGAGGCGGCCCGCAGGCTGGGCATGCGCTTTCACCCGACCCGGGGCTCCATGTCCGTGGGGAGCTCAAAGGGGGGGCTCCCCCCGGACGACGTGACCCAGGACGAGGAGGAGATACTGAGGGACGGGGAGCGGCTGGTCAAGGCCTATCATGACCCAGCCCCCTACTCCATGTGCCGGGTGGGGCTGGCCCCCTGCGCCCCCTTCTCTGTGAGCCCGGAGCTCATGAGGACAGTCGCCCGGCAGGCCAGGGCCTGGGGGGTGCGCCTGCATACCCACCTCGCCGAGACCACGGACGAGGAGGCCTACTGCCTGGAGCGCTACCGCATGAGGCCGATGGATTTCATCGAGTCCGCGGGCTGGCTGGACTCGGGGGCTTGGTTCGCCCACATGGTCCATTTGAAGCCCGAGGAGATCAGGCGCCTGGCCCGGGCGGGCGCCGGGATCGCCCACTGCCCCTCCTCCAACCTGCGCCTGGGCTCCGGGATCGCCCCGGTGAGGGAATGCCTGGACGCGGGGGTCCCCGTGGGCCTGGGAGTGGACGGCTCGGCCTCCAACGACTCCGGGGACATGCTGGGGGAGCTGCGCCAGTGCCTGCTCGTGCACCGGGTGCGCAGCGGGGTCAAGTCCATGCCGGCCAGGGAGGTCCTGCGCATGGCGACCCGCGGGGGGGCCAGGGTCCTCGGCCGCGACGACATCGGGATGATCGCGCCCGGCAAGGCCGCGGACCTGGCCGTCTTCGATCTGAACCGGGTGGACTACGCGGGCGCGATCAGCGACCCCGTGGCCGCGCTCCTCTTCTGCGGAACCAGCCACAGGACCAAGTGGACGATCGTCAACGGGAGGATAGTGGTCTCGGAGGGTAGGCTACTCACCGCGGACGAAAGGGAGATCGCGGAGCGGGGAAACAGGATGGCGCGCGGGCTTCTTGAAAAGGCCCCGGCGGTGCCGGCATGATCCAGGCCTGCCTCCTGGCCGCGGGCAAGGGAAGAAGGGCCGGGGGCCCCAAGGCCTGGCTGCCGCGCGGAGGCCGCAGCCTCCTTGAGAGGCAGATGGAGTTCCTGCTGGGACGATTTGATCCGGAGGGTATCGCGGTCTCCATACAAGGGGAGTGGCTTCCCAGGTGCCGCGCCATCAACCCAGAGGCCCGCTGGATCCCGGTGGACCCCGAGGCCCCGCCCCTGGCCGCCCTCATCAAGCTCCTGGAGGCCCTGCAGGCTCCGGGCTGGTCCTTCGTCCATCACGTGGACATGCCGGTCTGGGAGCCAGGGCTCTTCGATCTCTTGAGCCGGAGCGCCCTGGAGTCTCAAGGGGACTGCGAGGCTCTCGTGCCCTGCTTTCAGGGCCGTGGCGGCCACCCGGTCCTGCTCTCTCCCCTGGCCTGCCTAGAGCTCATGGCCCTGGACCCGGCCAGGGACAGGCTCGACC
>CAYLZQ010000186.1:0-4814 GCA_964388045.1 uncultured Elusimicrobia bacterium
CCTGGCCGTCTACGACGTGGTCAAGCAGGTGGATCCGGCCCTCGCTGTCACCGAGCTCCGCCTGGAGCTCAAGGAGGGTGGAAAGTCAGGACTCTGGAGGCACCCGGGATCGAGGAGAGCGCCCGAGCGCGGCAAAGGCGCGGCCGGAGCCTCTCGGGGGCGATCGGGCCGGGCCGGTATCGTGACCGTGAGCGACCGCTGCTCCCGTGGCCAAGCAGAGGACGTCTCCGGCAGGACCCTATGCCAGGGCCTCAGGGCCCTGGGTTTCAAGGTCGGAAAGCCGGTCATCGTCCCTGACGAAAAGGACCTCATCTCGAAAGCAGTCCTGAGGCTGGCGCGCGGCTGCGACCTGGTGGTCCTGACCGGCGGCACAGGCCTCTCGCCCAGGGACGTCACCCCCGAGGCGATCGAGTCCCTCTGCGACAGGCTGATCCCTGGAATCGGAGAGGCCCTGCGCGCCCAAGGAAAGGCCTCAACCCCCATGTCGCACCTGAGCCGCTCCCTGGCTGGCCAGCTCGGCCGGACCCTGGTGGTGGCCCTTCCCGGAAGCCCGGGAGGGGTCAGGGACGGGCTTGGGGTCCTCTCCGGGCTCCTCCCGCACGCGCTCCGGATCGCGCGCGGGGCCAGCCATTGAGCCGTGGAGAACATCCAGCCCGGACTGCTCGCCCTGCTCTGCCTGGTCGCCCTCCTTTACTCATCGGTGGGCCACGGCGGGGCCTCGGGCTACCTCGCGGCCCTCTCCCTCTTCGGTCATCCCCCGGCGGCCATGAGGGACAGCGCTCTTCTCCTCAACCTCCTGGTCTCAGGGATCGCCTTCCTCAGCTACCGCAGGGCCGGGCATTTCGAGGCCGGGCTCCTATGGCCCTTCGCGGCCTCATCCATCCCCCTGGCCTTCCTGGGGGCCCTCCTCAAGGTGAGCCCCGGGACCTACTCAGGGCTCCTGGCCCTGGCCCTGGTCTTCGCCGCCCTGCGCCTGATGATGAGGGAGCCTGGGACCGGCGGGGAGAAGCCTCCGAGCCTTCCCCTGGCCCTGGCGGCCGGGGCAGGGATCGGACTGCTCTCAGGCATCGTGGGCGTGGGCGGGGGGATATTCCTAAGCCCCCTCATGCTCCTCCTGGGCTGGGCGGACGTCAAAAGAACCGCCGCGACCTCCGCGGCCTTCATCTGGGTCAACTCTGCGGCCGGGCTTCTGGCGGGCCTGGGCCAGAGGGGAACCGCGGCCCTCTGGCTCTGGCCCCTGGTCGGGGCCGCGCTCCTGGGAGGACTCCTTGGCTCCACCCTGGGAGCCAGGCTTCTGGCCCCCTTGATCCTGCGCAGAGCCCTGGGGCTGGTCCTTTTGGTCGCGGCCTTCAAGCTGGCCTGGTCAGCATTTAGCTTATGATCCCTTACGCCAAGGCCCTGCGGATCTTGGAGTCCGAAGCGGAAACAAGGGGAGAGCTGCCTTCCGAGAAAATCCCCATTGGCCAGGCCCTCGGCCGAGTGTCGGCCGAGGGAGTCCTGAGCCCTGAGGACCTCCCTGCCTTCGCCAACTCGGCCATGGACGGCTACGCGGTCCTGGCTTCCAAGACCGCGGGGGCAAGCCCCGCGAGCCCAGCGCGCCTGAAGGTGCTGGGAGCAGTTCCAGCCGGGGACAGGCCCTCAAAGGGAAAACCGGACTCGGCCTACGAGATCCACACCGGGGCCCCCCTCCCCCTGGGCTTGGACGCCGTGGTCAGGCTCGAGGAGGCGACTGTCCTTGATGGGGACGGAGAGATCGAGCTCAGCAGCCCTGCCTCGCGCTGGGATTTCGTGCGGCAGACGGGAGAGGACCTCAAGGCTGGGACTCAAGTCCTAAAGACAGGGACAAGGATCGAGGGCAGGCACCTCCTGGTCCTAGCGGCCCTGGGCCTGAGGCGGGTTTCAGCCAGGCGCAGCCCGCGGGTCGCCCTGATCAGCACCGGCCGAGAGCTGGTGGAGCCGGGCCAAAGGCCGGGCCCGGGCCGGATACGCAACGCGACCGCGAGCTATCTTCTGGCCTCCCTCCCCTTGGCCGGGGCCCAGGCCTCCTACCTGGGAAACGTGCCGGATGAGCCCAGGGACTTCGAGAGGCGCCTGGGCAAGGCCCTGGCCCTGAGGCCTGACCTGATCCTGACCACTGGCGCGGTCTCAGCGGGCCGGCGCGACTTCATCGAGGATTCCCTTAAAAGATGCGGGGGCCGGATCCTCTTTCACGGGGCGGCTGTCAAGCCAGGAAAACCGGTCCTGGCCGCCGGGTTTTCCAAAGGGCCGCTCCTGATCGGAATGCCTGGAAACCCGGTCTCGACAGTGGTGGCCTTGAGGTTCTTCGCGCTGCCCTTCCTGAGAAGGCTCCTGGGGCAGCCTCGCGAGAGACCCCTCCGGGCGCGCCTGGTTGGGGAGACCCATAAGCCCCTGGGCCTGCGCTGTTTCCTGAAGGCGCGCGTCTCTCTAGGCCCTCAAGGGCTCCTGGCCCAGGCCCTCCCGGGCCAGGCCTCCTTTCAGATCAAGCCCCTCCTGGATGCCAACGCCTGGCTGGTCCTGCCAGAGGAAGGCTCGCCGGCTCGCGCGGCACGTGGGCCGCAACGCAATTCCTCATGCGGCCCAGTACGCTCGCTGCCGCTCGCAGGAAAAAGCGTCGAGGTTTTCCCCCTTTGGCCGGGCGGATGGGACCTGCCCTGATGACACTGCGCGTCGAGCTCTACGGATTCCTGGGCGAGGCCCTGGGGCGGCAAGCGCGCCTTGATTTTGCCCGCAGGCCCAGGGCCCGCGAGGTGCTCCAAGCCCTGGCTGACTGCTCGGGGGAGGCGGCCCTCCTGAAGGGAGCTGTCCTCGCCACAGAGGAGGAGGTGCTTGGCGGAGAAGACCTGGTTCCCTTGTCCGGGAGGCTGGCGGCCCTGCCGCCTGTGTGCGGGGGATGAAGACCTGGATTGCAGAGGAGCCTCTCAAACCCGAGGAACTCCAGGCCTCGGTCCTTGACCAGGGCCACGGGGCAATGGCCCTCTTCGTGGGGATCGTGCGCGCGACCCATGAGGGGCGGAGGGTCTCCGCCGTGAGCTACGAGGCCTTCAAGCCACTGGCCGAGAAGGTCCTGGCCAGGATAGTCCGGGAGGCCGAGCGGCGCTTCGGGGCCCGCGTCGCGGCGGCGCACAGGCTGGGTCGCCTCAAAGTCGGGGAGGCGAGCGTGATCGTCGCGGCCGGCTCGCCCCACAGGGGGGAGGCTTTCGAGGCCTGCCGCGCCGCGATCGAGGAGATCAAGGCCAGGCTCCCGGTCTGGAAGAAGGAGCTTTACATCAATGGGGAGAGCCGATGGCTCAAGGGCTGCTCCCTGGCGACAGGTCATGAACGCTGAGACGGCCCTCCGCACGGGCTTCTTCCTGGGAGTCTTTCTTCCCTGCGCGGCCTGGGAGGTCCTGGCCCGCAAGCGGGACTTTACAGTCCCCAGGCCCTGGCGCTGGGCCCAGAACCTCGGCATCCTTCTCCTGGACGTCCTCGCCCTGCGCCTGCTCCTGCCGATCCTGGCCATCGACGTGGCCAGGATCGCGGAGGCCCTTCGGTGGGGCCTGTTGAACCAAGCGGCTTGGCCCTTGGGCCTCAAGGCCCTGCTCGCCTTCGCATTCCTGGACTTGGTGATCTACGCCCAGCACCGCATCTTCCACGCCGTCCCGATCCTCTGGCGCCTGCACAAGGTCCACCACACGGACCTGGACCTGGACCTGACCACGGGGGTGCGCTTCCATCCGGTGGAGATACTGCTCTCGATGGTCCTCAAGATCGGGGCCGTGGCCCTGCTGGGGGCCCACTGGATCGCGGTTCTCGCCTTCGAGATAGTCCTCAACGTCACCTCCCTCTTCAACCACTCCAACGCGCGGCTCCCCGCCGGACTTGAGGCCTTCCTGAGGCTCTTCCTCGTCACCCCGGACATGCACCGCGTGCACCACAGCGTGATCGCGGGGGAGACCAACAGCAACTACGGCTTCAACCTCCCCTGGTGGGACCGCCTTCTGGGGACCTACGTCGCCGAGCCCGCGGCAGGGCATCAGGGCATGAGCCTGGGCCTGGGGGAGTACAGAAAATGGGAGGCGCAGAACCTCTATTGGCTTCTGGCCCTGCCCTTCAGAAGCGGCCGGCCCTGAGCCTGAAGGGCCCTTTCTTTCCCTACTCGGCCAGGCGCTCGGCCTCCGGCCTGCTGTCGAGGAAGATGAAGCGCACCGGAAATCCGTAGCGGCTGGAAAGCTCGGGCTCCAGGTCCTTGAGGCGCCGAGCCAGCTCGCGCCTTTCCTGGTATTGTTCCGAGTCTTGCGCCCCCTCGGGCGCCTTCAGGGGCCCCACGTCAATGGAGAAGACGACCTCATCAAGCCTCCCCCCCACGGCCTGGGTGATGAGGGCCCAGTGCCTCTTGTAGGTGTCCAGCTTGTAGAGGATCTTGCCCCCGAGCACCTCGGAGAAGGGAAGGGGCACGCGCGCGGACCTGGCCTCCACGAGAGAAACCCGGCCGTCCGGGGCCCGGACCACTGTGTCGAGCTCGGTGACGTAGCGGCTCTCGGAATCAAGGACCTCCCTGCCGCTCTGGAGGATGTCGTAGCCCTGGCTGAGGTAAAAGTCGATCGTGTTGAGCTCAAGGAGGAGCCCCACGTAGCGGCTGTAGATCACCCCTTCCACGATCTTCTGGAGGCCCTCCGGCTGGGGCGCAAAGCGCCTGATGAGCCGGTCGAGGTCCAGGCGCATCTCCTCCGCCGTCGCCGGGACCTGGACCATGTCGTCCAGGAAGACGAACTCAAACCTCTTGCCGTATTTCTCGCCGATCTCGAGCTCGCGGG
>CAYLZQ010000187.1:0-4810 GCA_964388045.1 uncultured Elusimicrobia bacterium
TCTCTGCGCTCTCTCCGGAGGCGGCGTTGATGCCCGCATTTCCTTGAGAATTGGACGCGCCGGCAGGCCCGCGCAGCTCCATGATGACCCGCTCAGCCGTGACGACGATACCACGGTATTTTTCAGAATTGAGCTTGGCGAGCGAAGCCTCCTCGGTTCCGGGCTTGACCGAGATGACCACGATGACTTGACCATCTTCCAAATCCATGGCCACGTGGCCTGGAGCCAGCTTGTGGCGCAGGGTACGGTAAACCCGCCCGTTCAATGAGCCTGTGCCTTTGAGGGCTGATTCGTTGAGCGTGACCATGAGGATCCCAGGGATGGGATCGCCTGGCTGCGCGCCTCCCGAGGAACCCGGGCCGTTGGAAGGGGGTTCTTGAGAGGAGCCGCCATGAGCGGATGAACCGCCCGCAGGGCTGCCGGGATTGATGGAACCGGAGCCTGAAGCTCCTTGGGAGCCCCTCTCCCCGAAGAGCCTATTGAGCGCCTGGGAGGTCCTGGAGATGGCGCCCGCTCCCATCTCCTGTTTGATCAGAGCAGCCCTTGAGTTGAGAGCGGAAAGAATTCCCGAGGCCTGGGTAGTCGCCGCGTTTGCTTTGCTCAGGACGGCTGCCTGGGGGGTGGCTTGGGGCAAGGTGAAGGCGACGGAAGCCTCCCCATTCGGCATCAGGGGACTGAGCGTCGACAAAGCTGCCGCAGGGGCCCCAAGCCTAGCCAGACCCGGGTCCCTTGTCCGGAGTGTTCCCCTCCAGGGAGAAACCAAGGAGAAACCCCCTTTCCCGAGGACTAGCTTGACCGGAGCTTTGCTGGCGATGCCCAAAGCCTCGCTTGTCAAGGCGAGGCTTGCCAAGGCGAGCCCAAGCCCTGTGATTTTCCTGGTTTTCAGCAACGAAGTTTCGACGATTGCCTTCTTCATTGAAACGCCTCCCGATCAGCTCTTAAGAGCGTCAGTCCGAATTGCTGTCGACCAAATCAAAGCCCGAGTCGTTGCCCTCGAAGGTCGCGTCGAAGGAGAACTCGGCGTCCTCATTCTTCCACTGGCCATAGAAGACGAGCTCGAAGACGCCTGGGCGCTTGTGCTTGGGCCTCAAGGCCCCAAAATAGACAGGCTTGACGACCTCGCCGTCCAGGTTGTCCATGATTTCTGCCGCCTCATCGCGCAGGGCCTTGAAGTCTACATTCGGAAAGTAGGATTTGAGCAAGGCGACAGCTTGTTTCTGGGACATCCCCGCCAGATCTATCTTTCTGTCCGGAGGCGTCTGCCGGCTGCGCTCCTTCCGTCGCTCGGGCCTGTCTTTCGATGCCTTATCTCGCTTCATTTTCCCGGGCTTTGCCTTCTTGAGGCCTCTAGGGCTGGGCGATGAAGCATTTGAGCCATTAGGCGGGACGAGGGGTTCGCCCGGGGGCATGGAAACGGCTGAATCGAAATAGCTGCTGAGCATCTGAAGGGCGGCTTGCGGCCTCCCGTCTTTGAGCTCCCGCGCGAGCTTTGCGGCAAGCTCGTCAGTGATACGCATGACTTTGCTCTCAGCCGTTTTGTTGAGCGGGATGATCGCAGCCTTCGCGTTCCCCTTGGGACTTTGAGGCACGACGGCCGCTTCGCCTGCTCGCGGGATGATGACGACTGGGCCCTGGGCCAGGAGCTTGGCGGTCAGGGATTTGAACCCTTCGACCACGATTGCGGAGGCCGTCAACCTCGCGATCGGATCGGGGAAGAGGGAGTCCGTGAGGTCAGGTCGGGAGAGATCCGAGACCGTCCTGACCACGAAAACAGGGGCTGGGACCCTGCGGATCTGGCCCGACCTGGCGACCGCTCCAGAAGAGGCGCCCTGGGGAAAACAGGCATGCAGCAGAAGGAGGAATGCGGCTAAGCGAATCATAGGCGTTTTCTCTATCTCTGGAGCGCTCAATCTTGCTCCTCCTCGTCCTCTTCATCCTCGTCCTGGGATGAGGTCTCCATGCTCAGGGAGACCGGATAGCCCTTGTAGGTGAGCTCTCCTCCAGGACCCTTGGCGAGGATTTCCTCCACCGCCTTCATGGCCCAGTCGTCGGACTCATCCTCCTCCTCGGGGTCGTACTCCGGGTCATAGACCACGACCTCCGCCACGAGCCCCCGGACCCTTCCACGCTTGATCTGGACTTCGGTCTTCGAGGTATTGTGATCGAGGGCCTCATCTATCGCGCGCTCAAGGGCCAAGGCCGCGGCAGAGGCCCGCCTGTCGGCCTCATGGTTTTTCCGGGCAGCCTCAGTGGCCCAGCGGGGACGGCCAGGCCCGTCCGCGATGAAGGGCAGGACCGGAAATCCATCCTGGATTTCCCCGTATCGGAGCGCGCCGAGGCTGTCTTGGCGGAAGAGGGGCAGGGCCTTGCGGTACATTTTCCCGCTGGGAAAGACGACCCTGAGAGCCGTCAAGGCCAGACTCCGCGGGTCATGGACGCTCTCCACCCGGGCTTCCGCGCCCAACAGCCGCAGCTCGTCGTCCAAGGCGTCCACTATGGGCCAGGGCCTCGAGCTTGAGGGCCAAGCGGAGACGTTCAAAAGGAGTTCACCGTCACGGCGCACCAGGGCCTTGATCGTCAGGTCGTTGACCGTATAAGCGACCTGGCTCCTGGGCGACCCCTTGCGGGAGATGGCAAGGCGATATGAGAGGCCCGAGGCTCCCTGCGCGCGGGAGCGGACCGTGCTATCCTCCATCACGAAGAACTCTGGGACAAAAAGGCCCCTGCGGGCGAAATTCCTCTGGAAGAAGTCCGCCACCACGGCCTCGTTTTCTCTAAAGGCCTTCTTGAGCAAGGCCTGATGGCCGGGGCTGACTCCGTGATGGAAGGAAAGAGATTTCTCAAGGCCCTGCTCGGCCCATAGGCCCGGGGCATCCACGGCTCCCGGCTTGAAGGAGGCGTCGAAGTAGCGGTTCAAGGTCTCATGGGCGGCCGTTGGATCGCCCTTCCTTAGATGGTCCTGGACTTGAGCGGCTATCTCCTGGGTGATCTGAAGAAGCCTGGCATCGGCCTTTCCTGTGAGGGCAATGATCGCGACCTTGGAGTCGCCTTCGAGAATTTTGGGTAATACTGCGACCGTGTCGCCTTGGCTGATGGCCACGAGCGCCCCCTGTTTGCGGAGCTTTCGCGCCGCATCCCTCACCTTATCCACCGCCGAGGCCGGCAGCGGCCCCTGGGATGGGCTCTTAAATAAGGAAGAGTTGAGCCCCCTCATTGCCGCGGTCTTCCCAGGCTTGATCGTGAACATGATCGCGGGCAGGCTCGGGACGGGCTTGGACGAAATCGAGTTGCCTGCATAGGCGCCGGTCCAGGCGAGGAAGGTCGCGGCAAGTGCGGCCTTCCAGCTTTTTCTGGCTGCGATTTTCAACATGGGGCCACCTCCGTACAAATCTTGAACAGACAGAATAGCACGGAACCTTTGAAAAAGTGGTCATGGAGTTGTGGAGGGATGTTAAAATCTTGGTAAAGGGGACCGCGGCCGCTCACTTGGCAGCTCTGCCGGAACCGCGTCTTTCAAGACCGCCTCGGGGCAGAGCCTGGGGCTCAAGCCTGAGCCTCGAGGCTCAGGGGCCGCCCTGGGCGTTCAAAAAGGCCCTGCGGCTCTCCTGGAATCTGCCCTCCCGGATGGCGCTGCGGATCTCGGCGGTCACCTGGGCCATCAGGTGCAGGTTGTGGATGGTGAGCAGCCTGTAGGAGGAAAGCTCCCGGCAGCGGAAGAGGTGGTTGAGGTAGGAGCGGCTGTAGCGGGCGCAGACGAAGCAGGAGCACTCGGGGTCCAGGGGTCCGAAGTCCTGACGGAAGGGGCTGTTGCCTATGTTAAGCCTTCCGCGCCTGGTCATCGCCTGGCCGTTGCGCGCGACCCTGGTGGGAAAGACGCAGTCCATCATGTCCACTCCCAGGGCCGCGGCTTCCCAGAGGTCAGCGGGCGTGCCCACTCCCATCAGGTAGCGCGGCAGGGCCTGGGGCAGCCAGGAGAGGGTCCGCTCCAGGGTCTCCCAGGTGAGCTCCTTGGCCTCCCCCACTGAGAAGCCTCCCAGCGCCGCCCCTTGGGCAGGCAGGCTCGCGAGATGCTCGGCAGCCTGCCTTCGCAGATCGGGATAGAAGGAGCCCTGCAGGATCGGGAAGAAGAGGGGGGTTCGGCCCTGGGCGAGCGAGAGCTCAAGAGCGGGGAGGGAATCCTCGGCCCATTTCATCGTGCGCCTGAGGGCCTCCGCCGCCTCCCGCTCCGAGCAGGGGTAGGGAGGGCAGACGTCCAGGCTCGTCCAGCAGTCGGAGCCGAGCTCCGCCTGGAGCTCGATCACCCTCCCGGGAGTGAGGCGCAGGAGGCTTCCGTCCAGGTGGGACTTGAAGGCCACCCCTGAGTCCTCCACGCTTCTAAGCCCCGCCAGGCTCATGACCTGGAAGCCTCCCGAGTCGGTCAGGATCATGCCCTCATAGCCCATGAAGCGGTGCAGGCCTCCGGCGGCTTGGATGGTCCGGGAGCCCGGGCGGAGGGCGAGGTGGTAGCTGTTGGCCAGGATGGCCCGGATTCCCAGGGAGGCCAGGTCCTCCTGGGAGAGGGCCTTGACCGAGGCCTGGGTGGCCACGGGCATGAAGACAGGGGTCTCCACGAGCCCGTGGGCGGTCTCGAGCACTCCTGTCCTGGCCCCGGAGGGGTCCCTGGCCAGGATACTGAAGCCTCCGGTTGCGCGGAGCTTCAGGTCACTTTCTGTTTCTGGGGTCGTCCGCGGGGCTGACATAGCGGATCGTCCAAGGCCCCAGGCCGTGGACCTGGAGGATGGTCTTCATCTTGGCGATCAGGAAGAAGGGA
>CAYLZQ010000188.1:0-4809 GCA_964388045.1 uncultured Elusimicrobia bacterium
TACGAGCCCGGATTTGTTCCATCGATTTCAGCCACGGGTCAGGAGTCCTGAATTTGGCCTTCAAGCTCGCCAACGCGAATCCCTCGATCCAGCAGGGAGGCGGCAGGAGAGAGGGAACCCTCAAGCTCCTCGAATTCGTGCGCGGGCAATTCGGGGAGGAGGCTTACAAAGCCCTGCGCCAGGCTGCCGAGAAGCTGCCTGCTGAGCTAGGAGGCCTGGAGGCCCAGGCGCAGCCTTCCCGGTGATATCGCCCGGCTCAAGGGCATTTGGCGGGCGGCGGAGGCGCGGGCACTCCAGGAGTGGAGCAGCAATCAGGAGGAGGCTGAGGAGGAGGAGGGGCAGCGCAGCCTAGGTCAATGTCTCCCAATCCGCAGTCCTTTTGAAGGCAACTGGGGCATATGAGAGGAGGGCCGGCAAAAGGACAGCTTATGAGCAAATCGCAGGCTGGGGGAAGGATAAAGCGACTGCAGGACGGGGGAGGGCCGGGATTGTGAGCAACGCAGAAAAAGATCGGGCATACACCCTCTTCTTGGCCAGGTTCTACTGACCTGAACCTCCCGTCATGCCCGGGGGTGACAAGCGCGAAAGGCCCTCCGTCAATGCTGGCTAGGATGGTCTGTCCCGTGAAAGCAAACGGAGCGACAGCCGACGTGTTGAGCCCAAGGAGCGCAAGCCTGCCTTGTTCCAACCTGAAAAAACAATCAATCTCTAATTCTCCCCTGGCTTCCTCGTTGCTGCTCCTGGCGGAGAGGACAAAAATGATCCTACCCCTGACCCGGATCCTCCCATCCGGATAAACCTCGAGGGCATCCAAGGACTTCAAGTCGCGCCGAATGCTGAAATTCTCATCCCTCCAAAGCAATTCACGCAACTGAAGAGGCGTGATGTCTATGCCGAGAGCTCTAAAATCGTCCGAGACAAGAGAGTTCGGGCCTAGGCCTCTAAAATAATCCTCGATTTCACGGGAAAGAGCCTGCCTGTCCAGGGGAGAGGGCTCAGGCTTCTGTGGTCCTTCCCTCTCGACTTTCCGCAATTCCTCGAGCTTCTCCTTAGGAATCATCACTTCGACCTTTTGTTTCTCTCCATCCGGACCCTCGAAATCACCTGTGAGTTTCAATTCAGGCAGCTCAATCTCAGGAAAGAGCCTGTTTTTACCGTCTTGAGAAGCTTCCTTGACGAGGTTCCCATTTGTGTCGAAGGTCAAGGTTGACGCCCCGGAAATCTTTGCCGGCTCAGCGCCCGCTTGCACGTCGCCGCTGAAATATGCCTTTTTTTCGTAATTGCCATCGGGAGTCGGCCTTAGGGGCCCGCACCAAATGTTAAAAAAAGGGACGGCCTGGACTGCCCCAAGCTTCTCCGCTTTTGGCCATGAGATGGAACCCTGAGGCCCCTCCAATTTGGGATAATTTCTGCCGAACCGAGCAGCCCATTCGGCAGGCGGGAGGCTGCAGACCGGCCCATAGCGACCCGGCTTGTCCCACTCGATGAGACCGGAATGAGCCTGGAAACTCAATAGGGCCGTGAGCATGGAGCCTAGGGCAAGCCATAGGCGAAATTTTCGTTTCATGGCTTTCCTCATCATCAGAACTTGACGTTCACGCTCCCGCGCAACTCCTCCTCCCCGAAGGCGTTGAGCCTGGTGTCGTAGTAGTGCTTGCGGGCAAACGAAATCCCGAGCTGGATGGGGGCCTTGGTCTTGAGGAGCAGGCGCAGATGGGCCTGGGTCGCCTCGTTACGTATCTTTCTTCCTGTCGGCTTTGAGGTCCTCTGCTGGAAGTCATGACGAAATCCCAGGGTGAGCAGGTCTGAATAGGCGGCTGTAAATCCGCCCGAGGCAGAGCCTCCAGGATCCACGAGTCCTGTCGCGAGGCTCCTGCTGCGCTCAAGGGAGAGGTTCCAGGAGGGATCGAATTTGACCTTTCCCGCGATCTTGAGCTTAAGCCCCATCTGCCAAGTGGCCCGAAAGGTGTCGCGGTTGACCGTGGTATCCCTGAAATCCCGCAAGGGGGAATATTCCCCGCGGATCGAGGTGTTGAAGTAGGTTTCATTAAGGCCCAGGCCTAGGGCAGCCAGGCGGCTTTCAGTGACGGCGCTGCGCTCCCCTGAGCGGCTGACGCTGTACTCGGCGTCAACTGAGAATACCTTCCAGAATTCAGCCTGCTGAAAAGGGACCAGCCTCGAGGAGGCCCTGGTGATCTGGGTCCTGCGAGTGGCGGGGAGCTGGTTCTCCACGTTGTTCTGGGTGTAGAGGCTGTTGAGGGAGAGCTGGTTCACCCTGCCGATCGTGAGGCTTCCGTCCACCTTCTTCACGTCAGGGGCGGCGCTTCCCAGGGGATTGATGAACCTGGGGGAGTTCCTCTCGAAGTTGGCCGCGGCGGAAAGATGGTCCGACTTGAAGCTCGGGCTTATGCGCAGGGCGTTCCCATGGACCTCGCCTGTGGAGCCTTTTTCATTTTGGAGGAAGGCCAGCTCCCAGTCAAGGCCAAGCCCGAGCTTGGAGCGCAGCTCGGAGCCGAAGGAGTAGACGTAGATCGAGAGGCGCGGGAGGCCGCTCCTATGCTTGATGCTGTTTTCAACGTCCTCCATCCGGTAGAAGCTCGCGAAGAGCTGGAGGCTTCCCTTATCCCCCCCAAAGGCCTGGCTCGCCATTCCCCCGGCGACTCCCCTCTGGAACTGGCTCCCCTCCACTCCGGGCTGGGTCTGGCCTCCTATGACGGAAAGTCTCGTCACTCGTCCAGGGGCATTGAACTGATAATAGCCCCCCAGGCCCAGGACTGTCGCGGTCAGGGTCGCCCTGGTGGCCTTCGGGATGAGATAGCCTCCTTCCAGACGGTAGTGCTGGGGTTTGCTCAGGATGAAGAACCCGCCCAAGGCCTTGTAGCGGTCCCCCCTTCCCATCACCAAGGGGTCGTCGCTGGCCTGAAGGCTCAGGCGCGAGCTGAGGCTGGGGCCCTTCTCGCTGGGCTGGTTGAAGTAGGCGTCTATGTTGGTCTTCTGGAAGGTCCCGTTGATCAAAAAGGACCTTGCCCCGTCCCCTGTCACTGTCTGGCGGTAGACATCCGTGTTGACGTCAACGGCAAGAGGCTTGGGCAGGATCGGGCCGGCTAGAGCCAGGGCGGGCTTGAAGGCCATGGCTGCTGAAAATCCCAGCAAAAGGAAGAGCCTGGGCCTCAAGGAGGCCTCCAGTAGCTGCCTGGAGCCCTTCATTGGCAGGCAGTGACTGGGTCAGGAATGGGGATTTCCAGAAAGCGCTTCCAGTATTCCTCGGCGGAGACAGGATGGGAAACTTCCAGCGGCACTCCTGTTGGGTCAAACAGGGGGCCGCTCTGTGAAAGGAATTTCTCTTCGGGCGCTTTCTCCAGGGCTTCCTCAGCCGCCCAAGCCTTCTCCACAAACAGGCCAAGCGGCAACCTCCAGAGAGTTAGGAAGCTCCGCTCAGCAGGGGTTTCCCTGAGGGCCAGAGGGGTCTGCCAGGACTTGGCAGTCTCCCCAAGGTCCTGCTGGACCTGCCTGAGGCTCGCTCCAAAGGACTGGGGCCCCAAGGCCTTGTCAGCAGCAGCGATCAAGGGCTCAAGCTCCCGGATCTCTTTTCTGATCAAAAGCAGGTAGAGGGCCCGCAAAAAGACCTCGGACCTCTGCTCGGCCAGCACCTGGACCCACTGCTCAGGAAGGAAATTGAGGTGGCCCTGATAGTCCTGGGAGCCTGGGGCAAAGCTCTTGAGCTGCTCAAAGGCCATGGCCAGCCAGCCAGTGGTGGACTGTAGCCCCTGGAAGGGCGAGGGGGTCTCCTGCCTCGGCGGAGACGCAAGGGGCTTGGCTGCCTCGAGATAGCTCTGGGCGATACGGCCGGGCTGGGAAGCTGATCCTGGAAGGGAAAGATTCTTCTGCAAGGCCTTCCCAAGGACCGAGCGCAGGCGCTTGAGGCTCTTGGAAAGCTCCTGATAGCGGCCGAGGTCCTCCCTGCGGTTGCCCATGGCGGCCAGGGCCGCTTGCGAGCGCTCCGCGACCGGATCCATGTTGACGTCCTGGAAGTACTGCTCCCCGGTCGGATTGAGCAGGGGATAGAGAAACTGGGTCATTTCCATGGAACTGTTGTGGGCCACGGCCGCTGACCAAAGTGCCATTAAAAGCTCGCTCAGCGGATCCTTCTGGCCGCCTGGAATGGAAGCCACCTTTTCTTTAAGATTTCCAATGCCCTCCTGGAAGCTTTCGCCGTGGGCCCTGGCGACCTCCTGCCAGGTCCCGTCCTTGCGCGCGGATATAGTGGCCTTGAAGCGCTTGACCAGGAGATAGGGGTCGAAATGGGCCATGAGCCTGGCCGCAGGGGCCTGGCTGTCCTTGCCAGCCACGTACTCCCGCAGGAAGGTCCCCTTGAAGTCTCCCTTGGGGTTCCTGGCCATCTGGGTCTGCTCTGACATCGAGAAATCCGTGGGGCCGCTGAGCTGGGCCTCCATCTTCCTGTAGAAGGTCACGATCCGGGTTCCTGAATAGACGTGCTTCTTGTGCAGGGAGTAGTTCCCCTTCCAGCCCGGGGTCTGGAGATCGAGCTTGACGATGCTTTCCAGGGTGCGTTGGGAAGGGCCTTCCCTGTAGCTGCGCCTGGAGCTCTCCACCCTTTGAAGTATTCCAGGCCCGGGCTTGTGGGTCGTGACCACTGGCTCGGACCAGGGTGGCTCGCCCCGGACTTGAGGGGGCGACGCCCCTAGGAGAACCAGGGCCAGGATCCAGGGTTTCATGGTTTCCTACCTGAACGACCTTAAGGAATCAACCATTTCCTGTGACCGAAGCGTTCGCGGTCGAACGCGAGGG
>CAYLZQ010000189.1:0-4801 GCA_964388045.1 uncultured Elusimicrobia bacterium
TGGCGCCCTGGCGCCCTCCTTTAGCGCCGCGGCGCCAGTACGCTCGCTGCCGCTCGCAGCGCCCTGGGGGGCGCCGCGGGAGGGGGCCGTGGCCGCCCTAGGCATGTTGAAGGTTTCCTTGTCCGAGGATGGTCTCGGCCAGGCGCAGGTCCCAGGCTTCGTCGATGTCCACGGAGGACTCGATGGAGGTCACCAGGCCCCTATGGTCGCCGCCCCGGAGCGAGTTCTCCTTCATGAGGGTCGCGGTGCGCACGGCGTAGACCGCCCCCGTGGGGAAATAGACCGGAGGAGCCTCCTGGCGCCGCGAGAAGCCCTCGGCCTCCGGGAACAGCGGGGAAAGCCTGCCGTCCTTGAGGAGGAAGCGGTGCCAGGGATGCCTGCGGTCCTGGGCCACGGTCTGGGCGGAGTCCGCGCCGGTCTCGAGGACCAGGCGCGCGCACTCATCGATCTCCCGAGCCCCGCGCAGGGGCGAGGTGGGCTGGAGTAGGACGACGAGGTCCGGTCTGACCCCCTGCGAGGACTCGAGCCAGCGCACCGCGTGCTGGAGCGCCCCGAGCATGTCCGAGTCATCTCGGGCGAGCTCGGGGGGCCGCAGGAAGGGGACCTCCGCCCCGAAGCTCCGGGCGGCCTCGGCGATGGCCGGATCGTCGGTCGAGACGATGGTCCGCGAAAGAAGGCGGCTGCCCCTTGCCGCCTCGATGGTCCAGGCGATGAGGGGCTTTCCCCCCAGCTCCCGGAGGTTCTTGCCGGGCAGGCCCTTGGAGCCCCCGCGGGCGGGGATCACGCCGAAGAGGAACATGGGCTAGCCCGCCACGACCTGCTGGGGCCTATGGCGGCGCTCGGCCTTGGGCCAGCGCACGTCCGGGAACCTGGGCTCGCCGTGCAGGTCTCGCCAGATCTTTTCGTAGGCCCGGAGGCTCTTGATGTCGCGACGGACCATGAGCTCCCGCAGGCCGAGGAGCTCCACGTCGTTGAAGTTCTCGGAGATGTTGCTCGTGATCTCGGTGGCGTCCCCCAGGTCGAGGAGGAAGGCCTCGAGGTCCCCGTCGTACTGGGCCAGGATCTTGTCCTTGTACTTGTGGTACCACTCGGTGCCTGGATAAGCGGTGGCGAAGAAGGGCTTGCACTGGATGCCCAGGCGCTCCCAGGCCTCCACGCAGTCCACGAGGCTGTCGAAGAAGTCGTCAGGAAAGCCGATCATCTGGTTGGGGATGGGGCGGATGCCGGCCTCAAGGGTCAGCCGCAGGGAGCGCTCGTTGGTCTCGGGGGTCGCTCCCTTGCCCACGTTGCGCAGCACCCGCGCCGAGAAGGACTCATAGCCGTAGAGAAGCTGGGAGCAGCCGGCCTCGCGCATCTGCTTGAGCAGGGGAAGGTTGGCGAGCGAGGCATGGCTCGTCCCGCCCCAGTGGACGCCGTCGCGGCAGGTTGTGGGGTCGTGCGGGAGGCCCAGGCGCGAGCAGGTGGGCTGGAGGCCCTCCTGGATCCAGAGCCGGCAGATCTCGGGAAGCCAGCGGCCCTTGGCCGCGTGGTTGATGGCGAGGAGGTTCTCGTCGTAAAAGAGCAGGAAGTCGGCCCCGTACTTCTGGTTCATGTGCTTTGCCATCTTGACGACGTAGGCGGGGCTGTGCCAGCGGTTGGTGCGGTCGTGGGTGAAGAGCACGTCGGCCTGGTCGTCGGCCGGGTTCTCGTATTGAAGGTCTCCCGCCAGGCCCAGGTGGAAGCAGAAGCGGCAGATGAAGGGGCAGCCGAAGCTTCCGTTGATGTCCATGCGCCTCCGGGAGTTGAAGGCCTCCTCGGAGTAGAGGAGCGCGCTGTTCTTGAAATAGATGTCCAGGGGAAGCATCTCCCAGGCCGGATAGGGCAGGGCGTCGAGGTCCGGGATGATGGGCCGGGGAGGGTTGAGGTGCGTGCGGCCCGAGGGGTCGCGCCAGATGACGCCCAGGGTCTTGGAGAAGTCGCCGTCCTTTCGGTCGAGCTTGCGGAGTATCTCGGGGAAGGTGAGGAAGGCCTCGCCCACGACGCCTACGTCTATCTCGGGACGCAAGCGCATGAGGTCGTGGGGCATCGAGGTCAGGAGCCCGCCCCCAACGATCAGGAGCGAGCGCGGGGAGGCCTCGCGGCAGATTCCGAGGAGCTTCTTTGCGTAGCCGTAGGTCGTGGTCATGCCGCCCAGGCAGATAGCGTCCCAGTCGTCGGCCGCGACCACATCGCGCAGGGTCCGGTCATCCACCCGCCAGGCGTTGGCGTCGAAGATCTGCACTCGGTGCCCTTCCTTGTCCGCGATGGCGGCCAGGAGGGCGATCCCGTAGGGGATGTGCTTGGGGTTGTCCTCCATGCGGACGACGGGGTTGATGAGCAGGACCTTGGCCATGGGGTTAGTGCTGCGACCGAGACATAGCGTCCGATTTGGAGGTCCGAGCCTGAGACGATTTCGCGAAGCGACGAGGGAGCATAGCGACAGCTATGTGACCGAGGAGCGACAAAGAAATCGGCCAGGATCGGGCCTCCCCGCTATTATGGAATTCAGCCTTCATAATACGCAAATTTCCTCATGAGCGGGGCCGGGCGATTTTGGGCTGCGCCTTCGTCACTCGTCGCTCACGTACCTTCAGTACGCTCGCTCCTCCTTCCTCGGCTCCCTCCAAAATCGCCTCGGCCAAACGGACGTTATGTCTCGGTCGCAGCACTAGGATCCGAACCTCTCCAGGAACTGCTCGAGGGGGACGAAGGGGACGTGCTCCGAGAAGAGCGTGCCGCCTCCGGTGCAGTTGAAGGTCTCGCAGTCGGTTTGGGCCGCGAGCTTCAGGAAAACCTGCCGGTACCAGAAATAGGTGGGATCGGTGAGCCAGGTCTCGCCCAGGTGGGGGTTGTGGATCTTGATGTAGGCCTCGGGGAGGCGCTCCTCTCCCAGGAGCTCCTTGAGCTCCGTGTAGTATTGGGTGTTGCGGTAGGGGGTCCCGGGGGCGTAGCCCAGGTCCATGCCCACCAAGGCGATGCGCCTGCGCCTCAGGACCGCGTGCGCGAAGATCCAGGCCGAGGTGCCGACGTTGCCGCCGGTGACCAGGCAGGGGATGCCGTTGGACTTAAAGAGCCTCCGGGTGACCGAATCCGGGGCGTCGTAGTCGTCGTAGATCGGGTTCCACCAGTAGCTCTCCATCCCCGACTCGATGCAGCGCCTGGCGACGCAGGGGTGTACGGAGGTCGAGAGGATGGCCTTCATCTTGGGGCCATGGGCGTTGACCAGGGCGATGAGCTCCTGGTTGGAGCGGCGTTCGTTGCTCCAGTGGGCGGGGTCATAGTCCTGGCGCAGGAAGTAGTCGTCCTCGGCCCTCTGCTCGAGCTCGGTGTCCCCGAACCAGCGCACGATGCGGGTGGGATGGCCGTCCACGGAAACGACGTAGCGAGGGACAAGGCCCTTGCGCAGGCAGAATCCCATGGAGCCGTCGGCGCAGATGATGTCGCCCTTGAACCCCGACTCGAGGATTTTCGGGACGAGGTTCCTGCGGTGCAGGCTGGGCCCTCCCACGATCACGATGGCGGCGCCCTCGGGCTTCTCCGGGGCGGGAAGCTCGGCGATGGTCTTGCCGAAATAGGGGCGGTTCTCCTCCGCGTTCTTAAGTCCCAGCTTCGTGGATTTGCTGAAGGTGGCCTTGTCCATTCCCGCCACGAGGGACTTTCCGAGCTCAGTCGATTCGATCAGGGCCGGCATCTGGTTTTTGAAAGAGGCTTGGCTTTTTGGGATCGTCTCCGTTCAATGATTGAACATTCTAACTTGTATGGCCGGGCGATGTCAAACCACCGGAGTCTGCCCTGCCGCCTCGGCGTCGAGCAGCCAGGTGGTCCTACAGCGGGAGATCCGGCGGGCGGGGTGCGCCTCGGCCGAAGAGGAGAAAATCTTGCGCAGGACCCCGGCCTTCGCCTGGCCGCAGGCCAAGACCATGATCCGGGAGGAGCGGTTGATGAAGGGGAGGGTGAGGGTCACGCGGTCCTGCCCGTCCGGGGAACGGGCGGGGGCGGTCCAGGCCCGCTCTTCCTGGAGGGCTGCAGAGCCGGGGAACAGCGAGGCCGTGTGCCCGTCCTCCCCCACGCCTAGGAGGAGGATGTCGAGGCGGCCCCGGGGCCCTAGGACCCGGCGCAGCTCGGCCTCATAGTCCCGGGCCGAGCGTTCCGGGCCCTGCTCCGCGCGCATGCGGTGGATCCGGAATTCGGGGATCGTGACTTTGGAGAGCAGGGCCTCCCACGCCATGCGGAAGTTGCTCTCAGGATGCTCCGGGGGGACGCAGCGCTCATCGGAGAAAAATAAATCAAGGCGCGTCCAGGGGATGAGGCCCGAGAAGGGTGGCCGGGAAAGAGCCTCGTAGACCCCTCGAGGAGTCGAGCCTCCGGAGAGCCCGAGGGCGCAGCGCCCGCTCCTGCGGCAGTCTCTACGGACCGCCCGGCTGATTCTTTCCGCGGCCCCGAGGATCAGGGCTTCCTGGTCCGGGAAGATAAACCCCTTGGAAGGCATGGTCCCCAGGCCCCTGCGGCCCATCCATCCCAGCCGCTGAAGCGAGTCAGATGGCTACTTCGCCTCCGCGAGCCCCGCCATCCGCCCCTCCGGGGAGATCGGGGGAGCGGCCTTGAAGTCGTCCCATTGGAGGGCCTCCCCTGCGCGGATGCGGCGGACCGGGCGCATCCCCAGGACGATGTCAAAGTGCTTGGCGGGGATCCCCTTCATGGGGCGGAGAATCTCGACGGCCTCGCGCGTGACGGGCTGGCCGGGCTCGAGGTCGCGCAGGGCGAAGAGCGACTTGTGGAAGTT
>CAYLZQ010000190.1:0-4783 GCA_964388045.1 uncultured Elusimicrobia bacterium
GCCCTTCCTTGTAGAGGGAGGCCCCGAGGTTGTAGTGGAGGGCGGCGTTGCCGGGCTCCAGGGCCGCCAGGCCTCCATAGGCGCCCGCGGCCCCGTGGAAATCCTTGGAGTCGTATTTCCTCTGAGCCTCGGCGGGACTGGGGGCGGCCTCCCCCTGGGCTCCGGGAGCGAGGCTGAGCAGGAGAAGGGCTGTCCAAAGCCAGGGCATCATGGACGTCTGATCTCCTTCTCGAGCTCCTTGAGGAGCTCGAGGGTTTCCCTGGAGAGATCCCCCCCGGAGGCTCCAGGGGCGAAGCGCAGGAGGTCAAGCTCCTCCCAAAGGGCGCGTATCCGCTCCAGGAGCTTCGGGCCGATTTGAGGCTGGGTCTGCCTCAGAAGCTCCTGGACCCTGCGCAGGGTGAGGCCGGCAGGGGGCTCGCCCAGCTTGTCGGCGAGATACACTGAGAGGGCCTCGCTCAAGAGCCCCGCGGCTTGCCCGGGGTCGCTCCCGGACCTTGCGGCGCTTTTCATCCTTGCCGAGGCGGACCTGAAAGCCCTTCGGAAGCGCCTCCCCGCTGGGTCAGCCTCCCCCAGCTCCCGAAGGCCGGCGAGAGCCAGGCAGGCGGCGAAGACGAGAAAGGGGATCGCATGAGCCCCTCCCGCCCCGGCCACGGCCTCCAGGGCGCGGACAGCCAGGGGGGGGCTGGTCCTGGCCTTCAGGTAGCGGATGTCCTCGGAGATGGTGGCGAGTCCCTGGGGGGCGGCCGGGGCCGCCGGGGCCGAGGCTCCCCCCTCACCCGGCGCCACCCGGATCAGGATGGGGAGGGTCTGGGCCGCGCGAAAGGCTCTCTGCTCCGGATCGAAGTAGGAGAAGCTGATAGCCGGGAGCGTGAGGTCTCCCGAGACCCTGGGCACCAGCACGGTCTTGAAGACCTTGGATCCCCGGACAAGGTCTCCCTTTTTATCCAGGTTAAGCGAGCTCACGGTCTCGTAGGCCCGGAGGGAGTCCATCCTGGGGAGCTTGGGATCCCCGACCACCTTGAGGTTTCCGGTCCCCTCCACGGTCACTGTGAGGTTGACGGCCTCCCCCACCCTGGCCCGGGTGCGGTCCACGGCCGCCGAGACTGAGAATTTCCCCACCGCTCCGGAGAAGTCCTCCGGCTTGCCTGCCTCGGGCAGGGGCAGGGCCTCGACCAGGAGGGGCTCCGAGCGCGGCTCCCGGGTCTGGGCCCCTCCCAGGCCCCGGGAGAAGAACCTCTCGAAGAAGTCCGGGGCGAAGGGGTCCACCGTGAGGTCCTGCTGGACCTGGCAGCGCACGAGGGCGGCCCCGATCGAGAGCCTGCCTGCCTGGGCCGGAAAGAGGGCGGTCTTGATCTCCGAGTAGTAGTAGGTCCTGCCCTTGAAGACCGTATTCCCGTGCCGCTCCGGGGGCAGGTCCTCTGAGATGAAGCCGGAGGTCTTGGGGGCGTTGTACTGGGGGTTGCCCAGGAGGTTGACCGCGGTGTAGAACCTGACCGAGAGGGTCACCTGCTGGTTGACGTAGGCCCGGGCCTTGTCCACCTCCGCCGTGACGAAAACGTCAGGGGCTTGGGTCGGCCCCTGGGGTCGGGCGGCGGGAAGCTGTTGCGGGGGGGCGGCCTTCTGTGAGGAGCCCGGGGGCAGGACCTGGATCTCGATGGGCTGGGTCTGGACCTTGGTCCCCTGGGCGGAGACCGAGATCGGCTCGATGGTCCCCTTGCCCACGAAGCGCGGGACCAGCACGAAGGTGTGCACGACCGAGCTTGCGACCTTGCCGTTGACGAAGGAGATGTTCTGGCTGCGCCCCGAGGAGTAGACGCTAAAGTTTGGAAGGGGCGGCATCTGGGGCTCCGGGAGGGAGGCCTGGGGCCCCATGACGGTCACCGCCAGCACGATCTGGTCGTCTAAGGCCACCTGGGTCTTGTTGACCTCAGCGCTGATTTGCATCTGCGCGAAAGAAGTTCGCGCGAGAGCAGTCAAGAGCAGGAGAAGGATCTTCACCAGTCCTCCTCGTTTTCCGGCTTCCTGGACTCCTTCCGCACCTGCCTGGGAGAAAGCCTCTCCTTTTCCGCCACGGCCCGCAGGATCCTCTCAGCGTCCTCTCGCGAAAGCTGATCCTGGGGCCTGGGCTTGGGCTGGGGGGGCTGGGAGGGCCTTTCCCCGGAGCCTCCCTGACCTTTTCGCTCCTGAGGCTTTTCTTTTTGCTTCTCTTGGGGCCTTTGGGAGGGCTGTGGAGGGGTCTTGAGCATGCGCAGGGCCACGGCCAAGTTGTGGCGGGCGTCAGGGTCCTTGGGGTCCAGCCTCAGGGCCTCCCGGTAATGGGCGACCGCCTCCCGGTAGTCCCCGCTCTGGAAGCGCGAGTTGCCCAGGTTGTAATGGGAGTCCGCGCGCAGGGACTTTTTCCCCTTCGAGGACTCGGCCGCGGCCCCGAAGGCCTGGCCCGCCTGGTCATAGCGATCGAGCCGGTAGAGGGCGTCGCCCGCGTTGAACAGGGGCCTGGGGTCCTTGGGCCTGCGCCGGCCGGCCTCCGCGTAGCTCTCCAGGGCCTGGGCAAAGTCCCCCTTCCGGTAGAGCCTGTTGCCGCGGCGCAGGGCCCCCTCCGCGGTGGCGGCATAAAGCGGCGCGGCCAAGAGCAGGATGAGCCCCGCGAGGGCCGCCGGGACCTTGGAGGCCTTGCCGCTGGGAGCCTTCCTGCCGGTCTCAGGGATCAGGAGCTCCAGGAGGAGGATCAAGAAGCCCAGGGCCAGGGGCCACTGGAACCTGTTCCGGAAGCGGGCGGCCCTTGAGGCCACGGCCTGGGCCTTTTCCCCCCTGAGGATCCTCTCAGCGATCTCCAGGGCCTCGTTCTCCTGGGGAGTCGAGCGGAAGTAGGCCCCCCCGGTGCGCTGGGCCATGGCGGCCAGGGTCCCCTCCCCCAGGCGGGAGATCACGGTCGCGCCCTGGGGGCCCTTCTTGTACCCGGTCAGGCTCCCTGAGGAGTCCCTGACCGGGATGGGTTCCCCCTCCGGGGTCCCGAGCCCGATCGCGAAGATCTTGAGGCCCATGGCCGCGGCCTCCTCGGCGGCCCCCAGGGGGTCGGAGCGGTGGTCCTCCCCGTCCGTGAGCAGGACCAGGGACTTCGCCCCTGGGTAGCGCTGGAGGCTCCGGGCTGAGAGCCTCACCGCCTTGCCGATGGCTGTCCCTGGAACCGGGACCATGCCGGGCTCAAGGCTTCTGAGGATTTGCCTCGCCGCCTCCACGTCCATGGTGAGGGGGCAGACCACCGCGGCCTCCCCCGCGAATGCGATCACCCCTACCCGGTTTCCCCTGAGCTCTTCTAAAAGGAGGGAGAGCTCCCTCTTGGCCTTCTCCAGCCTGGTGGGCTTGACGTCCTCGGCGTTCATCGAGAGGGAGGTGTCCACCGCGAGGAAGGCCTGATGGGTCTTGGCTTGGGTCGCCACCATCTCCACTCCCCATTGCGGTCCTGCCAGGGCGATGAAGAGAAGGGCCAGGCTCGCCGCCTGCAGCAGGGACTTGAGGCTTCGGCGCGGGCCCCTCTCAGGGGGGAGCAGCCTTGAGAGGGTCCGGGGGTCTCCGAAGAGGGAGGTGAGCCCGGCCCGGCGACGCGACCCCAGCGCGGCCAGGAGCCCCAGGGCCAGGAGGGCCGGGAGCATCCAGGCAAGGGCGATGGGATCTTTGAACATCAGGGCCACCTGAGAAGCAGGGTGTTGGCGAGAGCCGCCTCAAGGAGCAGAAGCAGGGCCGCGGCCAGGACCGGGAAGGGGTAGAGTTCCTCGCGCGAGACGATGTCCGGGAGCCTGACCTGGGATTTCTCGAGCTTGTCGATCGTGTCGTAGATCTCGCGGAGCTCCCTGAGGTTGGTCGCGCGGAAATAGGAGCCCCCGGTGATCCGGGCGATCTCGCTGAGGAGCTCCTCGTCTAAGTCCTCCTCCAGGGGAACCAGGACTCGGCCGCGCAGGGGGTCGTCCACGGGAAGAAGCGATGTCCCTTTCTTGGCCGCGCCGATCGTGTAGACCCTGATCCCGAAGGAGAGGGCGGCCCTGGCCGCGGTCAGCGGGTCTATGGTCCCGGCGTTGTGGCGGCCGTCGGTCAGGAGAATCGCGATCCTGCTCTTGGCGTCGCTCGCCTTCAGGTGGTTGACCGCGGAGACGATCCCGTCGCCCAGGGCCGTTCCGTCCGTCTTGGTCATGCCTGGCTCAAGGCCCTCGAGCTGGGAGAGGAGGGCCTCCGAGTCCGCGGTCAGGGGGCAGGCGAGCTGGGTCGCTCCCCCGAAGACCACCAGGCCCATGCGGTCCTGGGCCCTTCCCAGGACGAAGCGCCTGGCCGTCTCCTTGGCCGCGTCCAGGCGGTTTCCGGGCTTGAAATCCAGGGCGGCCATGGAGAGGGAGGTGTCCATCGCGAGCATGATGTCTATGCCCTGGCCCAGGGCCTGAAGGCGGCTTGAGACCCTTTGGGGCCTGGCCAGTCCGGCCACGAGCAGGAGCAGGACCGCTGTCTTTGCGGCCAGGGGAGCCCAGCCCACAAGAATCCGCCCCTGGGTCCTGGGGTTTCCGGGGAAAGGGAGGGCAGGCCTGCGGGATTCCAACTTCAGGGCCCGCCAGGCGGCTGCTAGGACCGGGAGGGCCAAAAGCAGGAGGGCGGGATGGGCGAACCTCATATGTCGCCCGAGGCCGCACTTGGGCCGCAACGCAATTCCTGATGCGGCCCAGTACGCTCGCTGCCGCTCGCAGAAGGCCGCACGTGACGTCCAACGCATTTCCCTATGGACGTCAGTACGCTCGCTGCC
>CAYLZQ010000191.1:0-4743 GCA_964388045.1 uncultured Elusimicrobia bacterium
GTGACCACCCCCGAGACTCGGTCAAGGACCGGCGTCCAGCCCGGGTCTGTGAAGGGGCAGACGAGGACCGCTCCCCTCTCCACCCGCGCGGCCTCCTCGATCGCGCGGGCGACGCCGGCCGGGCCCTGAGCTGTCCCTGGGCTGGCCCCGATTCCCCTAAGCTCGCCCGGGACGCTTGCCCCACCGAAGCGCGAGCCTATCTCGTTGGGGGCCTTGAAGTTCCGAAAGCTCTCGTAGATCTCGCGGCCCTTGGCGATCCCGGAGCGGTCGTCCGCCAGTATCTCCCGCCAGGTCATGAAGAAGACGTCGTCGCCCAGGCCTCGCCGGCGCGCGATCTCGAGGACCGAGCGGCGGATGAGCCAGTACATGCGGCTTGAGAGGTCGCGCATCTCCTCGCGCAGCCACAGGAAGCTCCGCAGGCGATCGAGCTTGCGGACAAAGGAGCCGCGCCTCGACCAAGGCAGGCGCGAGAGGGCGGCAGCCCGCGCCCTCTCGGCGGCCGGCCTGGGATCGCTCCCGGCCGGGGCCGCGGCCCGCCGCAGGAGCTCCTCCACGAACCCGCGGTCCTCGTCCCAGCGCGGGGCTCGGATGTCCAGCTCGCGCCGGCTGTGGTGGCGGAACCTCCGCAGGAGGGGGGTCACGTCCGTCTCTCCCCTGGCCGCCATCTCCCTCAGGGCCCGCGCGGGCTCCAGGTGCCTCATCTCCGGGAGGGCCGCGACCAGGGAAACGCAGTCCGCCTCGGGAAAGGACTCCTTGAAGTCGAGCTTGGCGATGGAGGCCGCGAAGATGGTCCTGAAATACTGGGTCTCGGTGAGGCGGTAGGCTTTCTCGATGAGATCGCGGAAGGAGGCCTCTGGATCCCGGGCCTCGTAGGCCTTTTCAAGCTCCTCAAAGCCCCCCTCCAGGAAGGCCCGATCGAAGCGCTCCTGCTCCCTGAAGAAGCGCCCGGCCGCGAGGGCGGTCGGAACGGCCCTCAAAAGCGACCAAGGCGTCACTGGAGTGCGGACCCCGTCTCCCTCGTATGCGATCTGGGCGCTCAGGTCCCTGTCGAACTCGCGCTCCACGTAGCCCGGGATCCTGGCCAGGCAGCGCTTGACCGCGCCTAGGTTCCAGTAGGGGCGGCCGAAGAACATCCTGCCCGCCTGGAAGTCCCCGTCCAGGAGCCTGAGCTCCCGGAAAAAGCCCTTCAAGGCCTCCTCCCAGATGAAATCGTAGAGGGACCACATGAGGGGGGTGCAGACCCCGCTGGAGACCCCTCCGTCCCTGAAGTCTGCGTTCGTCCACTCCCCCGCCTCCGGGGAGAAGGAGATGCGGGTGATGGGCCTGGCCTGGAGCACGTAGAGGATTCCCTTCTCGATCGCGAACTCCACGTCCTGGGGCGCTCCGAAGTACCCCTGGATGGCGCGCGAGACGCGCTCGATCTCCGGGCGGTGCCGAATGAGCAGGGGGTGATCCGCGGCCAGGGGAGGCCTGCGGCCCTGGAGAAGCTCGTCCGCGAGCCCCTCGCAGGCCTCGATCACCACCTCCTCGGCGCCGGTCACCGGGTTCACCGTGAAAGCCACTCCTGCCAGCTCCGGACGGACCATGCGCTGGAGGATGAAGCCCATCCGCACTGAGCCCGGCTCAATGCCGTTTTTACGGCAGTACCGGGCCAGGGCGGGGTCGTTGACCGAGTCCAGGCAACGGCGCACGGCCGTCTCCACCTCCTCCAGGCTCCGGAGGTTGAGGAAACTCTTAAACTGCCCGGCAAAGGAGGCCTCGGAGCCGTCCTCCACGCTGGCCGAGGAGCGCACGGCGAGGGGAAATCCCAGGCGGCGCGCCGCCTCCCCCAGGTTCGCTGGCGAGACCAGAAGCGGCGGGACTCTGAAGCCTGCGCGCTCCAGTTCCAGGAGGGCCGCGGCCTTGCCGCCCAGAACGACCCTAGAGCACAGCGAGGGCATGAGCCTCCTGGGCAGGGGGATATTCTGGAAACTGGCCGCGGCCGCCCATCACGCAGGCGGTCTTGTAATCAGCGAGCCCAAAGCCGTGCCGCCGCGCCATCTCCGCGACGCGCCGGACGTGCTCGGCGCTGATGGCTCCGGTGAAGGTGGTGTCGAAGATCCCCTCGTAGCCGAGGAGGAGCCCCTCGGCCATGCAGGCGTAGGTCTGGCCCTTGGGAAGATGCCAGCCCGCGATCTCCAGGTCCTCCCCTCCGGGGAGGGCGCAGAGGCCTCCCTTGATGAGCAAAAGGTCCGGGCGCTCCCTTCCAGTGTCCGGGTGGACGCTCGCCGGAACGGAGAGGTCGCAGACGATGGCGTCCGGCGCGAAATGGTCAGGCCCCAGGGGGGAGTCCACCGCGTTGGTCGCCGCGATGACGACGTCCGCGGAGCCCACGGCGGCCGGAACGCTCGAGACATGGGCGTTGGGGATGCGGCGGGCGAGCTCCCCAAGCCTCATCTGCGCGCCCGGGCGGCTGGACCCAACGAGGAGGACCTGGCGGTAGCGGGGGGCCAGTATCTCGGCGCAGGCGCGGCCTATGTTCCCGGCGGCCCCCACCACTGCCAGGACGGAATCCTCAGGGGCGCGGGAGCGCCGGGCCTGGGCTCGCTCGATGGCCTCAAGGGCGAGGGCCACGGCGTAGCTGTTGCCGGTCGCGATGCCCAGGCCCTTGCGGCGCAGATGAGTCCCGTTGAGGGTGACGATCGAGGTGTACTGCCCGAGCGCGACCAGGCGGCAGCCCAGGCCGCGCGCGACCTCGATGGCGTTCTGGACGGCCCCCAGGGGCCGCTCCAGGCGGCGCTCGTCCAGCCAGCGCTTCATCTGCCTGGAGGTATAGGGAAGGAGGATCGCGTGGAGGCGCGCGCCCAGGCCAGAGGCCGAGCGCACCTCCACAGAGTTCATGACCGCGGGGCAGGTGCGGGTCGCGAAATGCTGCAGGTAATCCTCCAGGCGCTCCAGGGGCAGGCCAGAAAACTGCGGGTCCAGCCTGGCCAAGTCGAGCGCGTCCACCAGGTGGCAGAGCCAGCCCACGCGCGCGACAGGAGCCTTGTTCTCGCGCTCCCGCTCGCGGCACTCGGGCCGCAACTCAATTCCTGATGCGGCCCGGTACGCTCGCTCCCGCTCGCGGAATCCGGGCTCGTCGAAATAGACGAAGCCCTTCACCGGCCTGCCCTCGTCCGATGGGACCGGCCCAGGCCGCAGGACATGGGCCGTGAGCCCGAGGGCGTCGCCCTGGCGGAGCCGGGCGCAGGTCTCCTCCAGGGCGCCCAGGAAGCGGTCGAGGTCCGCATCGGAGATGAGGGAGGAGGGCTCCAGGCGCAGGGTCCAGGGGTCGCTCAGGGTCGGGGCCACGCGCATGCGGTAGACGTTGAAGAGGTAGCCCGCCGCAACCAGGACAAGGTCCTCCCTGGCCGAGAGCATGCGGAGGATGAAGCTCCGGGAGCCCTCAAGGGGGCGAAACTCGACCCCGGCCATGAGCCCGCGGCCGCGGACCTCGGCGAGCACGTCCGGGAATCTTTCCTGGAGCCCGCGCAGGCCGGAGAGGAGCCTTTCTCCCTTTGAGCGGCAGCGCTCGAGGGCCGCCGTGTCGAGGAGCTCGAGGGTCTTGAGCGCGATGGCGCTCGAGAGCTCGTCCTCGGCGTAGGTGCTGGCCTGGCGCAAGTCGAAGTCGTCGAGGTAGCGCTCCCCGCGGACCAGGAGGGCGGAGACCTTCGCGAGACCCCCGCCCAGGGACTTCGAGAGCAGGACGTAATCGGGCTGCACCCCGGCCGCCTCGCAGGCAAGGAAGGTGCCGGTCCGTCCCATGCCGCACTGGATCTCGTCGGCGATCATGGGCACGCCCCGAGCCGCGCAGAGCCCGGCCGCGGCCTGGAGGAAGGCGGGCTCCAGGGGCCGCACCCCCCCCTCGCCCTGGATCGCCTCGAAGAAAAACCCGGCCAGGTCCCCCTCGGCGAAGGCTTTCTCGAGCGAGCCGATGTCGTTGGGGCGCGCCCGCAGGACTCGGAAGCCCTCGAGGGCGAATGGCCCCCGGTATTCGGGGTTGGCGGTGAGCTGCGCGGCTCCCAGGGTCGTGCCGTGGAAGGCCCGCTCAAGGGCTATGAAGGAGCGCCCCTGGGTTTCAAGGATCGCGTGCTTGATCGCGGCCTCCACGGCCTCGGAGCCCGAGTTGGCCAGGACGACCCGCCAGCCCCCGCCCAGGCGGCGGGAGAGCTCCAGGGCCAGCCTCCCGGCCGGGCCGCGGCGCGAGCCCTGGGCATGGATCGGCCTGCCCCCGGCCAGGACAGCCCTGGCCTCGGCCACGAGGGCCGGGTGGTTGTGGCCCAGGAGGGTGGAGCCGAACCCGCCCACCAGGTCCAGGATCTCGAGCTCCCGCCCCTCCACGCGGCAGAAGAGGCGGTCTGCCTCGGCCCTCTCGTAGGTCACCCCCATGCGCATGAGGTCGAGCAGGTCGCAGAGGCGGGACTTGAGCAGGCGGTAGCCGTCGTTCATGGATGGAACCCGATCATTATAAGGCTAACTCCGCCGACGCGCATGGGCCATAGGTCCCGGGCCGGAATGAGGCAACAGGCCCACCCAGGTCAGCGGCGCGGGAGAACGGAAATATCCGAGGCGGGCACGACCCCTGAGGCGTGGCGGCCCTTGTCCTGGTCGAAATCAGGGGAGGCCAGCCCCAAACGAAAATTCAATGCCCCCTCCCAGAGGCGCATGGCCAGGCCGCGCACGGCGAGGGTGATGGCGTCGCGCAGCCGTGCTTCGCCGTCCGGC
>CAYLZQ010000192.1:0-4741 GCA_964388045.1 uncultured Elusimicrobia bacterium
GAAAAGCGGGTAGAGCCCTCGATTTGTCTCGTGCTCGCGAAGAAGGAACTCCAGCTTGGGGAACCACTCGGAGCCCGCATACTCCCTCTGGAGCCTCGCGACCTCCCGGAAGCCGAACTCTTCCTGGAGCAGCCTGGCCACCACCCCGTGCACCCAAAGCCTCTGGATGCAGGTCTCAGGAGAAGCCCAGGAGGTCCCCTGGCAGGCCTTGGCCGAGGGCTTCAAGGCGGGCCGGCAGAGCTCGAAGAGGACGTAGGTCGTTGAGAAGACAGGCTCGGGCCAGATCGCGGCCGCCAGGTCCGCGGGTGGGCCGAAGCTCGGGCTTGCTCCCTTCCAGGAGGGCCCCACGACCACGAAGACATCCGGCAGGCCCTCCTTCTCCTCCAGCACCCAGGAGCTCGAGGCCCGCGGGGGAAAGAAGAGGCTCGGGATCACGGCCCAGCCCTGCCAGCTCCTGGCCCCCAGGTAACTGACCAGGGGCCCTTCCAGGTCCAAGCCCTGGGAAGAAGCCTTGAGAGCCTCCAGGAGCCCGGCCCGCGAACCCTCCTGCTCCCGGTACCACTCCGCAAAGCGGCTCTCCAGGGCGAAGGCGCGCAGTTCCTCAAGCCAGCCATCAAGCTCCTCGCGGCCTCCTGCGCGGTCCAGCAAGAATTGCGGGACAGGGTGGATCTCCTTGAGCTCCGGCGGCGGGCTGAGGTAGACCGCGTAGTTGGCCGGTATGTCCCCCCGAAATCCCCTCCTGGCCATGCGCGCAAGGCGCTTGACCGCCGGATGGGACCTGAAGGGCTCAAAGCGTTTAAGACATCCTTTGACGGATTCGGAATGCCTGAAGGGGTTGTCCCCTGAGAGCTGCTGGAGGAGGCCGATCAAGTCTATGCGCGCCTCAGACCTGAACTCAAGGCCCCAAGCGGCAGACCCCAGGCAGAGAGCCCAGACGAACAGAAGCCTCAGGAGCTGCAAAAGGCCCACAGGCTTTCCCCATCGAAGACGAGCTCCCTGACCTCCCGACCTAGCATCAGGAAGGAGAGCTGGGAGGGCTGAGCCCCGAAGCCTTTGGCCATGTCGCAGCGCATGAAGTCAGGCCAGGATTGGCCCTCCTCAAGGCGCAAAGCCCAAGAAGGCCTTGGGACCCAGCGGCCCGCCTGGTCCTCCTCCTTCTCAGTGATCATCGCGCTCACGGGGCAGAGCCCCGCGAACTCGCGCAGGGCCTGCTCCAGGGCAGGCTCGCGAAAAGCCCTAGGACGGAAGGGCCCGCGCTCCAGAAGGAGCCTGACCCGGGCCTTGCCCCGCAGGCGGAGAAGGCCCAAGGCCCTGGCGCCTTTGGCTCCATCCTGCCCGCAGAAGAGGAGCTTTTCCCATTCCCCGCTCCTCAGGTTCCAAAGCAGGGTGAGGGCAGGCCAGGAGGGGCAAGGCTTGGGCCAGGTCGCTTGCCCTGAAATCCCGAAAAGCCCTGCGGCCCGGCCAAGCCAG
The DNA here is from genome assembly GCA_964388045.1 of uncultured Elusimicrobia bacterium. Taxonomy (GTDB): domain Bacteria; phylum Elusimicrobiota; class Elusimicrobia; order UBA1565; family UBA9628; genus CAYLZQ01. The sequence goes on from CAYLZQ010000192.1 coordinate 1,471, forward strand.
TCCCCGCAAGCCTTGGGAAAGAAGCGCAGGGCCAAAAGCTCAAAGCCCGACCCTGAAATCCCCCCTTCCCAGCTCCCCTCGAAACCGAGAGAGTCGAGCCCCTCCAGGCTGCTGCGCAGCTCGGAGGTCCTGAGATCCGGGAAGCAGTCATTGGTCGCATCAAGCCAAGCCTCGCGCTCCTTCAAGTTCATCGCGAGGGCTCCGGGGCCAAAGGAGCTTGGGGCGGTGTCTGGGGGGCGGCTCCCACAGGAGTCAGGAAGGGCACCCTCCTCACCTTGTCCACGAAATCAGGGCTGCGGTAAAATCCCGTGTCGAAGAGGGCAAACCTCTTCCTGTGCTCCTCGCAGGCCTCCTGCTGCTCCTTAAGAAGTGCGGGCGGGAAGCACTGTACCGCGTGACGCAATCTTCCCAGCTCCCGCCACAAGCCCAGCAGGAATCGGCTTCCGAACTCCGTGAAGGAGCCATAGCAGGAGAGGCTGCGCAAGGCGATCTCCACCTGATTGATCCTGCGGGCCACGTTCACCATCACCTCGATCTCTTGCTCCTCGGGGTAGCTCTCCCTGGAGAGGGAGCGCTCGAGGTATCCGGCCACGTTGAGGAAGGCATGGGCGCCCAGGAGGAGCCCACGCAGGCGCCTGGGGTCCTCCCGCCAGGGGGAATAGAAGACCTGCCCCCCCTGGCCGGGCAGAAGAATGGGCTCAGCGGCCAGGAGCTGGTTCATCTTCTGGTGACAGAACTCGTGGATCAGGGTCTCGGCCTGGAGGAGGGGGTCCTCCGCGTGGGAGAGGCAGATGGCTCCCCTCAGGTTCACGTAGGAGGAGCTGACGCTTCCCTGGTTCAAGGGGTTCTTGAGCGGGACAAGGACCCTGAGCATGTCCGCCATCTCCGCGTGGAGCCCAGGGTCGCGCTGGGACATGTCCGAGAGGGCCCTCCTGAGGACCTCCGTGAAGCGGCGCTTCTCGCCTTCCCCCAGGCGGGCCAAGCCATGGACAGTCACCCCGTGGACCATGAGCCAGCCCAGGTCATCCACGACGATCCCAGGAATCACCTCAGGCAGGCGCTTGAGGGTCGCAGGCCCCGAGCGCAGCCCTTCCTGGGGCAAGCCCTCCAGAGTCGCTTCAAAGGCAAAGCCACGACCTTCGGCCAAAATCCGGCTTCCTTGGAGCCTCAACCTGAAGGACTCGAAGGCATGCTCCCCCGGAGGCTCGAGGTAGCAGGGGGTGCCGAAGAAGAAGAAGCGTCCGTCAGGATCGAGCAGGGGCTGAAGGTCCACGCGCTCCCCGCGCAGGAGGGCCAGGGAAGCCGCAAATCCCTGGAAGAGGCCGAACTGCAGATGCCAGTCCTTCTCCTGCGCAGGCAGGCGGAAGTGCTTGTCCCAGAGGAAGAGCCAGTAGTCGAAGCAGGGGTGGCAGGCCAGGCTGTCGCGCTCGGCTCCCTGGGTACGGGCGAAGTAGCGCAGCCCCTTCTGATAACCGGCCTTCCTGACCCCCTCAGGGGCCCTGGCAAAACCCCGCTCCGCCTCGCGCAGCTTCTCCAGGGCGGCCGCGACCCTCCTCTTTCCCACCCAGGCCCACTCCGGGGTGAGCCCACTGCCTAGGATCCACTTCCTCTCGTCAAGCCTCATCAGTAGACCAACCTCAAGACGTGGCCGTCCATTAGGAGGGTCAGGAGGTAGCCGAAGAAGATCCAGTTGGCGAAGGAGATGGTGGGAGCGAGAGGCACCACCGCGACCCCGCGGCTTGTGCACCACTCCCTGAGGGCGTCGGCTTGGTCCTGGGTGAGCCCATCCGGGTAGAGCCTGCTAAAATGTCTCTCGTAGAACTCTTGGTCCTCCTGGAGCCGGCTCAGGATCGCGGGGCCCAGGCTCATGTAGGGGACTATCTGCCGGGGGCTCACGCTCGTGAAGGACTCGGCGTCCCAGATCCGCACGAAGACCAAGGAGAGCCCGAAGAAGAGCCCCATGAGAGCCCAGGTCGCGAGGCCAGAGAAGGGAGAGGCGGGAATTCCAAGGGAAAAGGCCGGGAGGCTCAAGCCCTTGAGCCACTGCCAAGGGATGAGGCTCGGGAGCATGAAGAGGACGGGAAGCACGAGGAAACCCGTCTGGCCTGCCACGACCTTGAAGGCGATCTGGATCCCGAAGAAGAGGCAGAGGCTGAAGACCGAGATGTGGCCGAAGGCGGCGCCCAGCAGAGCCCAATCAAGCTGTCCCCGGCGCAGGAGGAGCAGGGCGAAGATCCCGGCCGCCAGGGCCAAAGCCCCCCTCTTGCCGATGAGCAGGCACAAGCGGCTCCAGGCGAAGAAGAGGGCGAAGCAGACTACGGTCTTTAAGAAATTCGAGCGGATGACGTCGCTCAAGGTGTAGGAGATCAGGGACATGACCGCCATCATGCCAAGCCACGCCGAGGCGTTCAGGAGAAGCCTCCTGGGATCCCGACAAGTCTCGACCCAATCCCGAAGCTCCTGCTTAAGCGAACTCAGGGCCTCGCGCGACCTGTGGGCCAGATAAGGCGTCAGTCGGCCGAACCCTAGCTGGATGAGGAACTCCTTCTGGTGCTTGAAGCGCGTCCGCCAGAGGTAGGCCGAGGCGGTCAAAAAGAGGAAGGCCGAGGCCGGCACGAAGACGTTGATGAGGACCTCGAGGAAGCGCAGGCCTGAATGGAAGCTGCCCGGGACCCTCATCAGGGGATAGAAGAGGGCCAGGAGCACGAAGAGCTTGACGTCCCCCGCGGGCCAGATCCCAAGCCGCCAGAGGGTCCAGGCCGCGGCCGCGCAGACAGCCACGTACCCGGCCAGGGCCAAGTAGTAGCCCCCCAGCAGGTAGACGGGGACCAAGCCTAGGCGGCCCAGAAGCGAGTGGAGGAGGACGACGGCATAGCCCAGGAGGATGAGCTTGAGCCAGAAGCCCAGGTAGCGGTTGCGGATCTTCTGCTGGCGCCAGTCCACCCAGCCCATGTGGATCCAGGCCAGGGCAAAGGCGACCCAGGCATAGGCCTCCACGACCTTGAGCAGAAGACTCATCCTCAGGTTGACCCCGTCTCGGGGACGTCTCATTTTAGTATACGCGGCAAGGAATTCGCAACGCGAATTCCTTGCCGCGTACGACCTTAACGGCCTTTAGTTGTCCGTGCGCTTTGCGCACGGACATATACAGAATCTATGGTTTCACACGGCAAGGAGTTCTGGGAATTCTTAGAAGAAAACCATTGGCGAACTCCTTGCCGTGTGTACTAGCTTAAAAAAGAGGACTTCTTCACTGGCGGGCCTTTGGTCC
>CAYLZQ010000193.1:0-4737 GCA_964388045.1 uncultured Elusimicrobia bacterium
CCAACCTCAAGCTCCTCAACATGAAGACCAACAAGATCTCCTGGAACGGGGAGAAAAAGATCAAGAAGTTCGTGAAGCGCGCCCGGGCGGGCTGGTAAGCTGATTAAGGAGAAACGACGTGTCTACTCACCTCCCCCGCGGGGAGGTGAGTATGCGTTGAGGGGGCCTTGCGCCGCAGGCGCTCTCCCCATCCCCCCGCGGGGGAGGGGGACGTGAGTAGTTACGAACCGACCCTCATAAACAAAACAACCGCAGCATCCGCAGGCCTCGACTTCATCTCGGCCGTCATGGGAGCCCACCCGCGATTTCCGCGCTGCGGCGGATGGGTTCTTGCCTTTTCGGCCCTCCTCTCCGCCTGCGCCGGCCCCTCGGCCGGGACCAAGAAGTCCTTGAACGCCATGATCGCATCCCAGAACTTCCAGGGGGCCGAGGCCCACCTCGAGAAGGTCAAGGAGAGCGAGTACGGCCGCAAAAACCTGGTCCTCTACTACCTCGACAAGGGCATGGTCCAGCACCATGCCGGCAACTACAAGGAAAGCGACCAAAGCCTTTCCCGCGCCGAGCAGAGGATGGAGGAGCTCTACACCAAGAGCATCACCAAGACCGCCGGGATGCTGGTCCTAAACGACAACACCGTGGACTACCCCGGCGAGCCCTTCGAGCGGGCCCTCGCCAACGTGGTGCGGGCCTTGAACTACGTCTTCCTGGGCCAGCCGGACGAGGCCCTGGTCGAGTCCCGAAAGGTGGAGACCTTCCTTGACGAGATCAACCGCAGGCTCGAGCTCAAGAGCGTCTACAAGGACGACGCCTTCGCCCGCTACCTGGACGCCCTCCTCTACGCGGACGCGGGCAAGATGGACGACGCACGGATCTCGATGGAGGCGGCCCGGAAGGCCTATGAGTGGTACTCCTCCCACTACAACACCACCGCCCCCCGCCTGGATTATGCCCGCCCGGGAAAGGAGGAAGGGGAGCTCGTCTTCATACACTACAACGGGATGGCCCCGCGCAAGGTCTCCAAGACCTTCCAGGTCGCCTGGGGAGAGGCGGTGGCCCTCGCCCAGGCCAGCGACGAGGCGGACGCCCAGTTCAAGAACGCCCTGACCGCGGGGGTCACGGGCAAGGCGGTCACGGTCGCCTACCCCGAGTTCGTCCAGGACCCCTTCACGATAGCGGGCTCCGAGGTGCGCCTCGCCTCGGGCTCGGAAAAAGCGGCCCCCACGGCCCTGATGGAGGATGTCTCCGCGATCGCGATCAAGAACCTCCGGGACCGCCAGGCCCTGATCAAGACCCGGGCCATCGCCCGGGCCACGATCAAGTTCGTCCTGGCCGAGTCCGCTGGAGCGGCCTGCGACAAGAAGTACGGGGCCAAATCCTGGCAGGCCATCCTCTGCCGGGGGGTGGGACACGGGGCCGCGGCAGCCACCGAGATCGCGGACACCCGGGGTTGGGCGACCCTCCCCTCCCAGATCCGGATGGCCAGGCTCAGGGTCCCTCCGGGCAGGCATGACGTCACGGTGCTATTCAAGAACGCGGCCGGAGCCGCGGTCGCGACCAAGGTCTTTCAGGGCGTTCCGATTTCAGGCTCCAAGCGCACCTATCTGCACTACCGGACCGCGCTATGACGCCCGGTGGGATTCGCATCGGCCCAAAAAATACTCCGGGGAGAGGCCGCAAGGGGGTTGACATGAAAATTGTTCTCAGGCTCGTCCTTTTCTTCCTCGCAGCCCAGGCCTGGGCCAAGGGGCCCAAGCCCGACTGGGTGGACGGCTCCAGCATGGAGTACCCCCGGGAGCAGTTCCTCATCGGGGTGGGGACAGCCGACGACAGGGCGACAGCCGATGACCGGGCGAGGGCCGAGATCTCCAAGGTCTTCTCGACCGCGGTGAGCGTCAATACCGCGCTGAGCGAGGCCGAGACCAGCCTCAAGACCGGGGGCAAAAGCGAGAATACCTTCTCCCAGGCCATCTCCCAGGACTTGAGGACGGCCTCCCAGAGGGTCCTGGAGGGAGTGGAGATCGTGGACAACTGGCAGGACCCTGCCAGCCGCGTACACTACGCCCTGGCCATCCTCGAGAGGGGAAAGGGGACCAGGGCCCTCAAGGACAAGATCGGGCAGTTCGACCAGCAGGCCCAGCAGTGGAAGGGGCAGATGGAGCGCTCTCCGGAGAAGCTCGGGAAGGTCAAGGCGGCCATGAAGCTCCTGGCCCTGCTCAAGGCCCGGGAGGAATTGAACTCGGAGCTGCGGGTCCTTGACAGCGAGGGAAAGGCCATCCAGAGCCCCTTCAACGAGGCGGAGCTCAGGGCCCAGGCGGCCAAGGCCGTCTCTGAGCTCGAGGTCGTCGTTGACATCAAGGAGTGATCCCATGAAGCTCTCCCAAGGACTTGCCGCAGCGATTCTTCTTGCCGCCGCGCCTGGGCTTCTGGCCCAGGATCATCCCCTGGTTCCTTCGTACCCGGGCGCCAAGCTCGAGGACCGCAAGGTCAAGGAGTTCGACGAGTTCGAGCTGCCGACGGGGCCTATATGGGATGGACGCTTCCAGAAGACGGTGAAACTGGAAGGCAAGGTGACCCACCTAAAATACAAGAATCCCCCTGAGCGCTCCACGCTCGAGATCTTCCGCAACTATGAAAACGTCTTGAGCCAGGCTGGATTTAAGACCCTATTCAGATGCAAACAAAGCGAATGCGGCAACAGCAATGCCAATACCAAATGGCTTGGGTTTTTCTGGCCCTCCGCCCCCCGAAAAGACGAGAGATACCTGGCTGCCAGGAAGGCAGACACCTACGTGAGCCTCTACGTCTCCGAGTATAACCATGCCACCCACCTCAACGTCATCGAGACCGGGGCCATGGAGCAGCGGATAGGCGCCGCGGGAAGCGCCCCGGCCGATGAAGCCTCCTCAGCGGCCCAGGAGTCCTTCACCCCCCTGGGCGAGGACCATCCCCTCGTGCCGATCTACCCTGGCTCCGCCCTGCAGGACCGCAAGATCGTGGAGTTCGACGAGTTCCAGCTCCCGGTGGCCAAGATGTGGGACCACAAGTTCACGAAAACCCTCCCCCTGGAGGGCAAGATTACGGTGCTGGTCTACTCCCACCCTGAAAAGACCTCGTCCCTCCAGATCTTCAGGAACTACGAGGAGGCGCTCACGAAGGCCGGCTTTCAGTTCCTCTATAAATGCAACCGGGAGGAATGCGGCAGGGGAGACACCCACACCCAGGTCGGCTCATTCGCCCCGGGCTATGACACGCGCTACATGGCGCTCAAGTTCACTCGCGGCGGGGGAGAGGCCTACCTGACCGTCAACATCTCAGGCTACTACCACAAGACCTGGGCCGTGGTCCTGGAGGTCAAGCCCATGGAGTACGGCATGGCCGCGGCGCCAACCGAGGCCCGGGACGCGACCGCGACGCGGCCTCAGAGGCCCTCCCTCCCCGAGGCGGCGGCCCCCCAGGCCGAGGAGGAGGCCCCCCAGGTCCGGGCGCCGGCTCGCGCTCCCGCACGGGCCGCCCGGGGGGCTCGCCCGCTGGAGACAGGGGTCATCCAGGGACTGAGCAAGCTGGGGCTCCAGGCCAAGGCCGGGGCCGGGGCTCAAGGGGCGGACATCCTGGTCGAGGGCAAAATCGAGACAGTCCCCCTCGAGGTCAAGGACGGCCAGTGGAAGTGGGCCAGGAGCACGGTCTCGGTCAGCCTCAAGGACGGCAAGAGCTCCAAGGTCTTCGCCCAGTTCGACCTCTCCGACCGCCAGGCCTCGGCGGACTACAACGAGGCGGTCCGAAGAAGCCACCAGGCCCTGGCCAAGAAGGTGGCCGAGAAGGTCCAGGAGGCGATCACCTCCTACTTCGAGAACCAGTAACGCGAGCCTGAAGGGGACGCCCAGGCTCGCGAGCTCCCCCGCTGATCTACTTCTTGAAGATGTTGAGGATCTGCTTGGCTGGCTCGGTGACTATGCCCGTGGCCGTGTCCTGCAGGAACTTCCCCACCCCCAGCTTGGTGACGGGCTGGGAGGCGGTGCCGCTCACGTTGACGTTGAGGCTGATCGGCGGGATGGTCTGGGTCTTGGTGTAGACCAGGAGGTTCAACCTCTCCGAGGGCAGGTCCACCTCCCCCTGGGTCTCCACGTGCGCGACGGAGGACTCCAGGCGCGACTCGATGAGCTTCATCCTCCCGTTCTTGAAGGCGTATTTCCCCGCGATCTCGTGGAAGACCACGTTGTTGAAGTCGGGGAAGAGCTTGTGGCCGAGGACTCCGCTCAACTTCTGGAGGAGCATGAAGGGGAGGATCAGGATCTTGACGAAGGCGGACTGGGTGCCCATCCTCCCCAGGTTCTCGAATTTTCCCCCTCCCACGTGGAGATCCGCGTCCCCGCTCAAGGCCTTGAAGTCGGGGGTGATCCCGGTCAGGTCCCAGGCCAGGTGGAGGTTCTCAGCGGAGAAGCTGGCGTGGAGGATCTTCTTCACGTCGAAGGAGCGGCACCTGAAGTCGATCGCGGGCGCCGCGGCCGGCTTGGCGGCTTGAGGCTGCGCGGGGGCCTGAGGGGCTGGGGGAGCCTTCACCGCGGCCCTGGCCGCGAGGAACTTGCCCAGGTCGAAGACGTCGAGCCTGACCTGCTGGATGTCGATCGCCGGAGCCTTGACGTAGTTCTTGACCGTGAGGTCCATCTCGAGGTTGCCCTCGGCCACCTTGCCCGCGATCCTGGGGAAATCGATCCTGCGCTCGTCGAACCTGCCGCTGCC
>CAYLZQ010000194.1:0-4735 GCA_964388045.1 uncultured Elusimicrobia bacterium
AAGGCCTCCTGGTCCTGCTGCGCGTAGGCCTCGGGATCAGACTCGATCCGGGCTATTCTCTCAAGGGCTATCCTGGCGGGCGAGAGCCCGCCTGAGCCGAAGGCGAGATCCAGCTCGGGGACGCCCATGAAATCTTTGCCCTGAGGCATGGATTCCCCTTCGAAGCCGTAGGCGCCTGCGCCGCCCCCTCCCGAGACCCCGAGACCGGAAGACCCGCCGCTCCCGCTGGATCCTCCCGAACTCCCGATGGCGCCCAGCCCTCCGGATCCGCTGCCGCCTGCCGGAGCCGGCCCTGGAGAAACTGGAGTCAGGGATCCAGGGGAAGGCTGCCCGGGAGCGCCAGGGGGAGAATCTCCAGAAGAAGGGGATGTTCCCGGCGGAGGCAGGGCCGGGGAGGCAGGGGGAGGGGGCTGGGGCGCAGCCCCGCCTGGCGCGCTTCCCGGGCCTGGAGGAGTTCCCCCTCCTCCCAGCGGAGTCCCTGAGCCTGGCCCTGTGGTGCAGGGAGGCGCGTAGATAGGGCAGGCAGCGCTCGTGACAGCGTCACCAAAAGCGCAGAGACAGGTATTGCTTTGTTCGATCCGGCAGCATGAGGCTCCCCAGGCCGGTGGACCCCAGGCCAGGATCGCGGACAAAGTCAAGGCCGCCAAGCCCGGTTTGCACAAATCCATGGCTGGAATTAGCCCTGCGCCCGCTGTTCTAAGCGTCTTTTTCCTGTCTGTGCTCATGGCAGCACTCCCTTGCCCAGGACCAGAAGCCCTTTCTGCACGAACATGAGAACTTTCTCCTCGATCAGCCTGCCGTTGACCTTGACTTTGCCGCTCTCAAGAACCACCCTCTCATCAGGGCCTGAAAGCCCTATGGGCTTGGTGGTTCCGGCCTTGGCCTCCAGGCCCTCCATGCGCCAGGCGAGCGCGTCCTTGACCAAGGAAAGCTCGGCCCGGCCGCTGAGGCTCAGCTTCTCCTTGGTGGCGGAGACCCGGCACTCCAGGCTCCAGGCGATGGGGATCACGGCCGCCGTCTTCTCAAGGTTGAAGCGGGCTTCCTCCTGCTTCACCTTGTAATCGAAGGAGGCGAAGTTCTCGAAGTCGGCCTGGACTGACCTCAGGAAATCGAAGTAGCCCTCCCGAAAGATAGGAGACACCAGGGAAGAGACCCCAAGGACGTCCTTGGCCTGGTAATAGGCGAAGAGCCTCTCCACTGCCTCCCTGGGAGTCCGCGCGAGCTTTGAGTCCGCCCTTTGGGTGGGAAGGGCCGCCTCGGCTGGTTTCTGGGCCGAGGCGATCTCCCTCTTGCTTGGAGGCGGCAGCCTCCTCTTGGGCTCTGGAGCCGTTGGGAACTCAGGCGGGCGGGGCGGGGGAGAGATTGGGAGAAAGGCCTGTGGGACAAGGGCCGTGGGCCTGATCCCCCCTGTCCTTGGGGAGGCAGGCCCCTCCCCGGGACCTGGAGAGGGAGCCGCTTGCCTCGCCTCAGGGAGGCTCAAATCCCCCTGCTCGGCCTTGCTCCCGTCCGGGTTGTAGTAGACCAAGCTGACCTCGCTGAACTTTTCGTCCAGAACTCGCTCGGCCTTGTATCCTCCCTTCAGGTAGAAGGTCTGGAGATAGCCTTGGCCCTGGCGGATGATCTCAAAAACGAGCTCCCCTGCCTTGTTCACGCTCCTGGAACTCAGGAGATTGCCTTGCAAGTCGAACTTCTCCAGGGTCACGCCGCTTGCGTCCTCCGATTTCCTGGAGGAGCCTTCCTTGCCGTAGCGGTACTCCTCCTTGAGCCTCGCGCCCGCCGCGCGCAGCACGATCCTTCCCTCCCGGTACTCCTCCCTGGTGATCTCTCCGCTTTCCAGAGAAACGAACTCCTGGACATGGCTCTTGCCGTCCGGGCTCCTGGAGACGACCTTCATGGAGGTCCGCGGCTTGCCGTCCTCCCCGTAGAAGGTCGCCGTGACGACGTTTTGATCTTTGTCCAAGAGGTAATCAGCGGCGAGACCCCCTTTGTCATCGAAGACCTTCCGGGCGTATCCCCCCGCCTCGCGGGTCTCGAGGAGAGTCCTTCTCCCTTCCTTTAGAATCTCGCGCTTGGCCAGGGCGCCTGAGGAATCCACCTCGTCCAGGATCGTATCCCCGCTTTCCGTCTGGCGGGTTTCCCTTAAGGAACTCCCGTCAGGCCGGTATTCGATCCTGGAGCGGGAGGTCTCGATGCTCCGGCCATCCTTGGTCTCCGAGGAGACGATCTCGGTCGTCCTCCCCTGGGAGTCCTGGGTGGCGAGGGTCGAGCTTCCATCAGGGTAATCGGTCCTGAAGACGTTCTCAGAAACCGGCGTCATTTGGGCCGTCAGCTTCCCGTCAGGCCCGAAGCTTTTGCTTCCCTTGAATTTCCCCTGCCCGTCGGTAAGCGAAACGGCCACAGAGCCGTCCCGGCCCCTGGTCGTCCTCTTGAGGTAGCCGTCCGCCCCGTACTTGGTGAAGGTCTCCTGATCCAGCTCCCCCTTCTCGTCGTATTGGGCCGTGTAGACCGGGCGTTTCCGGCCGTCCAGGCGCTCCAGGATCCGAAGCCTCCCCTGCAAGGTCGTGCGCAGGGCTTCTCCGTCTGGGCCAATGGAGAAGACCGTGCTGGACTTCTTCTCTCCTCCCTCGTAGACGTCATAGGAGATCGTCTCCCCCTTGTCGTCCTTGAGCTCCACGGTCCGGCTCTCCTCCTTTCCATCCTTGAAGTTGAGCGTGGTTTGGACCTTCCCGTCCTGCGTGACCGTGGTCTCCTGGGTCAGGACCCCGCTTGAGTCGTAATAGGAGATCCTCTCAGGCTTCCCCTTGGGATTCACCGCCTGTATCACCTTTCCGCCGTCTTCCTGGAAGCTCTCCACTGTCGAGCCCCCGGAGGGGTCGAACTTGGCCGAGGTCAGCACCATTCCGGACTTCTCGTCCTTGACGACATACGCTGCCGGCTTTCCCTCCTGGTCGTAGTCCTGGGCAAAGATCGTCCCCTCCTTGAGATCCCTCCTGACGTAGCGCGAGATCTCCTTTTCCCCGTATGAGTAGGATTCCTGGGCGAGGAGCTTGCCCTCGGCATCCCTGGTCACTGTTTCCATAGGTCTGCGCTCCTTGTCCAGGGAGGAGACGCTCACTGTCCTGTCGGGATTGTATGTCGTCTGGGTGGAGGTCCCATCCTCGTTTTCTTCCATCTTGAAGGCTTGGCCGCTCTTTGGATCGATGAAGTAGTCCCCGCAGCGGCCCAGCTCCTGGCCTATGCAGGCCGGGGGAGGAGTCGGAGCCTGCTCATCTTCCCCAGGGGCTGGAACGCCGATCGCCTCGTTCAAGACTCCGCATTCCGGATCATAAGGGCTCCCAGGCTCAGGAGCCGGCCCTTGGAGAGGCCCTTCGAAGCCCGCCGGCTTGCCTCCTCGAACGAGGCCCTCGGAAACGCTCGCCTTGCCGCTCTGAACTTGGGGGCGCTGGGGCTCCTCCGTTTTAGGCCCGGGAAGTGGCCCCTCGAAAACAGCCTTCCTGCTTCCAAGGGCAGGGACGCCTTTGCGGTCTAGAGCCTCATCCCCCGCGGGAAAGGCAATGGGGGTCAGGAGGAAAACGAGGCCCGCCATCCAAGCCGCTCTCATGGCTTCCCGGCCTCCTCAGCAAGCTTTTTGGCGCGCTTCAAAAATCCCTCCTCGTCAGGCTCGAGCTTGACGCCTTCGGAGAGCTTCCTTTCCAACTCCGCAAGGAATTTCTTTGGTTCCTTGGCCAGAACCTTCCTGGCCTTGCCTTGCCAGCTCTTATGGAAATCCTTTCTTTCCTTCTTGGCATGGGAATAGAGGCCTCCAAGGAGCCATCTGGCCGCGGTCTGGCCGCTGGCCTCCTCGGGCCCGTAGCCTCCCTCTGCCTGGCAGGCTTTGCCCAGGATCTCCAGGCCCTTCTGGAAGGATTCTTGAATCGCCTCCGGAGCCCGCTCAGAGGACTTCTTGAGATGCCTTGAGGAAGCCTGGCAGTCCTCCGGGGCCCTGGCAATGGCTGAGAGCTTTTTCTGGAAGTCCTCGGGGAGCTTCTTCAAGTCGGAGTCATCCATGGATCTGAGGAGTCCCCCGATGAACCAGTAGACGGCCCAGTCCCAGTCCGTGTCTTCCGGCGTGGCGGCCTTGGCCTCCAGGGCTTCCATGGGTTGAGGGGCTGCAAAGGCGGAAGGAAGCCCGGGCATGCCTGGCAAGCCCAGCGCTCCTATCCCCTTGCCTCCTCCTGGGATGCCGCCGGGAAGCGAGAAGTCGGGATCGTAGCTTTCGGCCAAGGGCCCGGCTCCCCCGCCTTGCCTCTCCAGGCAGGAGAGATTGGCCTGAGCCAGCTCCTCGGGAGTCGCCCCGGGGCGGCGGCTGAGGAAGCCTTGCAGGGCTTGGGCCGAGGGGCCGCGCCCGACAGAGTCGCTCGCAGCCTTGAAATTCTCCAGTTTCGTGCTCAAGCCCTTTCCGCAATCTGCCATCAGACTCGAGGAGGCCGTGCCCTGAAGGGCTAGGTCCAGGCAGTGGCTCGCGGCCGCCTCATGGACCCCTGCCGGCTCAAGGGCCCTGGCCTTTCCCAAGCGGATGATGCTCTCCGCATCGCCGACCCCGGCGGAGGAAAGGGCGTCGCGCAGCTCCTCCCAGCTTTTTGCCCTTTCCCCGATGGAGAGCCTTTGAACCGCTTCTGGGACTCCAGCGGCTTGAAGGGCCAGGCGCGAAAGTCCCTTGTGAGGGAGGACAGCGGAAAAAAGAGGCTCCCTGGCG
>CAYLZQ010000195.1:0-4733 GCA_964388045.1 uncultured Elusimicrobia bacterium
GGCCTGCCTCGCCGCCGCCACGTCGTGCACGCGGAGGATCTCCGCACCCGCCAGGACGCTGGCGGTCACGGCCGCGAGAGTACCGGGGAGGCGCGCCTCGGCCGGCGCGCCCGTGACCTGGCCGATGAAGCTCTTCCGGGACGGCCCCACCAGCAGAGGCCGGCCAAGCGCGCGCAGCCGCCCGAGGCGGGCGAGCAACGCCAGGCTCTGCGTGGCGGTCTTGGCGATGCCGATCCCTGGATCGAGGATCAGATCCTGGGCGCGGCCGCGAGGGACCCTGCGGGATTCAAGCGCTGGATGCGCGAAGACCAGGACTGGAGCAGGCGCATCAAGTCCCACGGGGAGAGATTCGACGCTGGCGCCTCCTTTAGGGACTACATCCTCAAAGACCTGGTGAGGCAGTTGGGCCTCGGGAGCCTCTCCATCGAGCTTCCTGAGCTCAAGCCCGCCCCCCTGCGCCTCCTTAGAAACCCGGTCAAGCGCGCGGATCTCTACCGCATTCTCAAAACCGGGCCCTTGGAGGAAGTCCCTTCCCACCGCTCTCTCAGGGAAATCCCGGCCCTCTGGAGGCTCGTCAAATCCTTTCTAAGGGCCTGGAGATATTTTCCCAGGGATTTCCTCCGGGAGGTGGCGCGCGAGTCGAGCCCCGAGGCGAAGCTCGTCATGGTTGTCGAAAAAGCCTCCAGGGCGGCCGAGCTCTGGACCCGCGAAGCCCACGGGCAATGGAAGGCGGGCAAGAGGGCCAAGGACGACCTCAGGGTCTTTCTTCCAAACGCCCCCAAAAGGCCGTGGTGGAAAAGAATCCTGGGCCTCGGGGAGAGGCTCGACGTCCAAAGCCGCTGGGGGGCCCTCTCCGAGAGCGAAAGGCAGGAGATGCTCCAGGACTACTCCAGGCTGGTCTTCCAGGACGCGCTCAAGGCCGTCTTCGACCTTGGCGACGCCTATGTGGCCTTCGCGGATCCCGAGCTGGGATTCATCCTAGACAATTTCCCGGAGCCCAACCGGAGCCGAGACGACCTCCTGGAGGAGCTGGCCAGGAGAAGGAGGCTCACCCCCGAGAGGCTGGCCCTGATCCAAGGCTTCAAGAGCACCAGGGTCCCCAACCCCCTGAGATACGTGGAGAAGCAGTTTTTGGAAGCGGCGAGCCTCCAGCTCGCCAAGCTCTCCCCAGGGGAGAGGGTGAACCTCCTCCTGCACCTCTCGGGCGCGCGGCCCCTGAGCGAGAGGGAGCTCGCCGGCTACGAGGCCAAGATGATGAATCGGGACCGCAGGCTTTTCGCTCAGAGAAGCCTGGGCATCCACTCCTTTAGGCAGTCCCTGAGGTACCTGGACCAGCTCCACCCGGACGACAAGGAGCTCTTCGTCCAGTCCATGTTCTACGGCAAGGGCTCGATCGCCTCGGAGCCCGCCGAGCTTGAGAGGCTTTTCCGCTCAGTCGCGATCGAGGGCCGCTCCCTGCCCCCCCTGGTCGAGAAGATCCTCCTGCTCTACTACGGCCTCATGACCCCGGCCGAGAGGATCCAGGCCGTCACGCGCTGGATGAGGAAGGCGACCAGCGGCTCTGCCCTGAGCGCCCCGGAGGTGGTCAGGCTTGCCCTTGAGAATTTCGGGGTGACTGGAGCCAAGATCGGGCAGGTGCTCGCCACGCACAAGGGGCTTCTTCCCGAGGAATACTCCGCGGCTCTTGAATCCTTCAAGGACAGGGCCCAGAGCATCGAGAAGGCCAGGATCCTCGCCATGCTGGAGGAGAGGCTCAGCCCCTTGGCGGGCGAAAGCCGGCCCTTGAACCTTCAGGAGGAGCGGGAAAGAAATCTCGCCCAGGCGGCTGGCTTGCTCTACCCCAGCCTCAATCCCAGGAGAAGGCTGAGATACGTCCGGGAGGTCCTGGCCCTGGAAAGGATCTCCACGAGCGGCGGCCTTGTCTCCGAGGTGAAGGCCCTGGGCCGGGAGCTGGGCAGCGGCTCGGTCAAGGTCGCCTACAAGGTCACCCTGAGGGACGGCTCCACCTGGGTCGCCAAGCTCAGGAGGCCGGGGGCGACCATCGACTTCAAGCGCGAGTTCGAGATCCTGGAGGAAGTCGCCTCCAGGCTCGCCGCGGATCCAGCCCTGAGCCTTCCGAACCTCGGGCAGCTCGTGGAGGAGGTGCGCGGCCTCGTCCTCTCGGAAATGGACTTCCGGGAGGAGGCCGGCAAGATCGAAAAGACCTCGGCTCTCGTGGAGGAGAGAAGCTTCCTGGAAAACCTCGCAAAGAAAGGAGGCAGGGTCCAGGTCCCGGCAGTCCATCCCGCCTACAACGCACAGGACCTCATCCTCGACGAGTTCGTCCCCTCCCTGCCCTTCAGGGAGCTTCCGGAGAGGAGCCTCCTCAAGGTCACCAAGCGGGATCTGGCCAAGGCCATCGTGGACGAGGCAAGCCAGGCCCTGATCCTCGACGAGTACATGGACCCTGACCGCCACACGGGAAACGTCCTCCAAAAGCTGGGGCCAGGGGCCTGGGGGGCGGCAAAGCCTGTCCGGGCGGTCTGGATAGACCTGGGCCAGTCGGTGCGGATCCCGCTGGAGCGGATCAAGCCCCTGCTCAAGGCCGGCCTGGCCTTGAAATACGGCAAGCCCCGGGCCGCGGCAGGGTTCCTGGCCCCCATCTTCGCCCTGGGACCGGGTCAGTCCCAGGAGGAGCTCCTGAGCCTCCTTGAGGGCTCACTGGGCGAGGAGGGAAATCCCATCGAGAGGATTCTCGGCGCCCTCATGAGGGCCGAGGCAAGCGCATACCTGGTGCGCGCGGACTACGCGGCCCTGGAGAAGGCCATGCTCCTGCTCAACGGCTATTCCCAGCACCTGCCCCCGGACTATCTGATGCGTTCCCTGGAGAAGGCCTTTTTCTTGAGGATCCTGCGCGAAAAACCACGGGCCGCGCCCCGCCTGGTCCTCTGGAAGCTGCAGGAATTCCTTGGGGCGGACAAGTACGCCGAGTTCCTGGCCGAGATCGAAGGCTTGAGTTCCTCCCCTGTCCCAGTGGAAACCGGCCTCGGCCCGTAAAGCCCACCTCTGCGAGGTCCTGAACGCGGCGCAAGCCAGGTGGACGAGGCCGCGCCTGCAGCTACGAGGGATTTGTTTCGCCGATCCCCGGCGCGGGTCAGGAGTCCTGAAGTTATCCACCAACTGTCGTTAAATAAGAGACAGATATTCCTTTATGCTAACATCCTTCCTATCCGCCATGCAGATCGCCCTGGAAGACTTCGTTCCCTTCGACCAAAGCCTTCAGTGGCGCATCCACGACGCTTACTATGCCTCCCGCGGAATTGCGGCGTGGAAGGAGGGGGCCCTCCCGTATTTCGGCACTGGCAATTATCCGGCAGTCCGCCGCGATGCCCGGCTGATCGTCGAGGTGGCGGAGGAGCTGGTCCGAGCCGGGCGTTTGGGTCCCGAAGAGGAGATATTCGTCCTGGAGATCGGGGGAGGGCTTGGTCAGTTCGCCTACAATTTTTTTAGAGCCCTGCGCGAGGGCTGCGGGAAGGCCGGCAGGGAGATCGGGGCCAGGGCGCGCTTCGTCTTCTCGGACTACTCCCTGGCGAGTCTCCAGGAGGCCGTCGGGACTTCCGCCCTCGAGGGTCTCGTCCGCTCGGGGAAACTCATCGCCGCCCAATTCGACCTGCGCAGGCCGGGAGAGCTTCGCGATCTTGAGGGCAGGCCGATGCGCCCCTCGTTTGCTGCCATAGTGGCCAATTACGTTTGTTGCGCCGCGCCCACGAAGATGTTCCGCAAAACCCAAGGCGGCTACGAGGAAAAGCACGTTCGGTTCGGGTTGGAGGCCGAGAAGGAGGTCGCCCCCGGCCCGCTTCTCGAGGCCTGTCTCAAGGAGCCGACAAAGCCCGACCTCCTCAAAAGCCTGGAGGCTTGCGCCGAGTGGCGCCCAGTGGACCTGGAGGCCGTTCTTCCCCACCCGCTCCACGCCCAGGCCATCCGGGCCGCGACGGAAGGCTTCGCGGAGGCCACGCTCGCCTATCCCCTTGTCTTTTTGGAGGCCCTCCGCGCTTTGGAGCGGATGGCTCCAGGCGGAATGGTCCTCATCAATGATTTCGGAAGCATCCTCAGGGAGAATCTCAAGGGACTCAAGGACTTGGAGCCCACGCTTTACGGCAATACCCTGAGTTGCGCGGTCAGCTTTCCCGTCATCGAGGCCTTCTGCCGCAAGGCGGGCTGGGATATGTCTCTGAGCGACAGCCCGTTTTCCGACGTTCATACGGCGGCCATCCGCTTCATGCCGGAGGCCCCCCGGTCCTTCCGCGAGGCTTTTCGCAAGGCGAACGCCCAAAAGAAGAAGGGCGAGGAAATGACCGATTTCGCCTGCTCAGGGGCTGAGGCTCTCGAGAAAAAGGACTATATGCGGGCGATCCGGCAATTCATGCGCTGTCTTCGGCTTGATCCCGAGAGCCCGCAGTCAATCAACAAGCATGTTACATTTTCAGGAATCCGGCCTGCGCAAGGCCCCGGTACGGGGAAAGTCCCGGCCGGAGCCCATGCCGGATCGCGTCTTTGCTAGCAAATCTTGACTAAAACAGTCCACTTCTTTGCCGACCTCAGGAATAGAAGGTCAATGGATCGAATGTAACAATGCAGTTTCAACCTGTAACATTCCTGGGCATTGGCACGAGGGGGAGTCGGGGCTAAACTGGGGTATTATTGATTCCCTCGTAAGAACCCTGCCTCACGGGGTCCTTGCGACGAAAGAAAAA
>CAYLZQ010000196.1:0-4720 GCA_964388045.1 uncultured Elusimicrobia bacterium
GCAGGAAGTCGTTGTCGATCTCGGTTGCGGGCAGGCAGGTGCCCATTCCCAGGATGTGGAGCATGGCCTACAAGCCCGAGATCGCCTCGCCCCCGTCCACCCGGATGACGGCCCCGTTGGCCCAGTTGAAATGGGGCAGGCACAGGGTGTAGATCACCTCCGCCACGTCCTCGGGAGTGGTGAGGCGGTGAAAGGGGTTGCGCAGCCTCGCCTGGGCCTTCAGGAGGTCGAAGTTCGGGATGGCGTTTCCAGCGGGGGTGTCCGTGATCCCGGCCTGGACCACGTAGGAGCGCACCCCGTAGGGGGCCATCTCCACCGCCATGGCCCGGCAGGTGGCCTCGAGCGCGCACTTGGCCGCCGAGACGGCCGCGTAGCCCTTCCAGGCGATCTCGTTGCCCTCGGAGGTCATGGCCACCAGGCGGGCCTGCCGGCTCAGGAGCCCCTCCTTGAGGAGCTCGCGGCCCCAGAGGAGGTAGTCGTAGCCCATCATCCAGACCGTGCGCTGGAGATCCTCCTCGCTCAAGAGCTCCTCCCGGTAGGGGATCCGGGTCTCGGCCAGGGAGTAGAGGGCGTCGCAGTTTTTCCTGTGGAAGGCCTCGTTGACCGCCTTGCCGAGGGCTTCCACCGAAGCCTGGATCCCTTCCTCTTGAAGAGCCTCGGACAAGCCCCTGAGAGCCTGGCCTCGGAAATCCGGAGTCTTGTCCTCCGCGAGCAATTTGCAGGCCCCGGCCGCGACCGAATGCATGAAGAGGTGAACCCTGCCGGTCCCCGCGTTTGCGGCGATGCTCTCCAGGACCAGGCCCCTCTCCTCGTCGTCGAAGAGGTTGACGTTGTGGGTGACCAGGCTCACCCCCTGCTCCCTGATGGAGTCGAAGTGGGGCTTGATCGTGGTCTCGACAGCGCCTTCCCTGTCCTTGTGGGCTATCAGGATGTTCATGCCGGCCCTGGCCAAGCGCTTGGCCGCGGCCAGGCCGAAGCCTGAGGAGCCCCCCAGGATGACGGCCCAGAAGCCGCTGCCTTGGAATTCGTTCGTATCCGCCATGGCGATTTGAAAATTATAGCAAAACCTGGGCCTAGGCGAAATTGACTATGGTCAATGTGCATGCCTGGCACTTAAGTTTTTAGTTTGTGCCCCCTCAAGGGCCCAGGAGAGCCTGGGTCCAAAGACGAACAAGGCCTTCCCTATAAGTCCCAGGTGGGGAAGCAGGCCAGGAAATATAATAAAGAGGAAGGCAAGGAGGAGAAACCATGGCCCAGGTTGCAATCCGCCGGAGTTGCTGCGTTCCGGCCGTCTTATTTTTAGTCGCTCTGGTCCTGTTCTCTCCTGGCTTGCCTGGGCATCAGGCTCTGGCTGCGGGAGCCAAGGGGAATTCAGGCCCGAAACCCGTCCCAGGGCTTAAGCTCGGCCTTGCCGGCTTCCTCGACAGGGGCAAGAACTGGACCCTCTCAGTTCTCAGCTATCTCTCAGGGCCAGGGGAGGTCCGGCCTGGAGCGGGTCCGACAGGAGAAGTTCAGGGCGCCATTCCGAATATCACCCCCATAGTACCTGCCCTTAAGGACTATCCGGTCGCCCCGCAAGCGGCCGAGATTCCCGGCTCCCAGGCGGTTTCCCCTCTCCAGGAGCTTTCAGGGGAGATTCAGCCCGAGATCGAGGCGATCAGGGACCAGTCCACCCCTGGGGAGGGCTCCTCAGAAGCCGGCCGAAGGATCCAGAATCATCTCTCCGGCGAGCGCCAGGAGCCGGAGTCCGATGCGGTGGCATCGCCGGAATCTTCCGCGGGAGGGGCTGAGGTCTCGGGGAAGGCCCTCTCGAAGCCTTCCGGGAAGCCGTCCCCTGGCCAAGCGCCCAAGGACAGCGTCCCAGCTTCCGCGCAGCACTTGGGCCGCAACCCAATTCCTGATGCGGCCCAGTACGCTCGCTACCGCTCGCAGAGGCTGCCCAATCCACTGGGGTTCTTCCTCCACGCCTATTCCATGGCCGCGGCCCAGGCAAGCTCCCTGGGGAAGAAGGCGGAGCATGTCCATTTCCTGCAGGCCACGGCCTCCTGGCCCGGAGAGGCCTCCTGGAATTTCACCTTCCTTTTGATTGACGGCCGCAGCCCCGCGGACATGCTTTCAGTTTCCTTCTCCAGGGCGGACCTGGTCGCCTCGGGAGCCGAGGCGGAGATCTCGGACAACCCGAATCTCCCCAATGCTTATAAGGCCGAGTACCGCATGAGCCAGAGCCTTCACCTGGGAGTGGGGGTCCCGCAGGGAAGCCTCCCCTTCCCGATGAACGCCTATCTCTTCGGCAAGGGGGCCCTGGTGAGCCCTGATTTCGCCCTGGAACTGGCCCGCACGCAGGGCCTGGCGGAGGGGGGGGTGAGCGTCTCCTTCAGGATGCGCGAGGAGCCGGAGAGCGGGGACAAGGACCCCTGGTACCATTTCTACGACGACCGCGGCTCGGAGCTGATCGTCAACGGAAGGACAGGGGAGTTGCGCGTCCTAAGCCGGCAGGGCCTCTCCCAGAGTCCCGGCAGGTGGGCGCGATGGGCCTCAGGGCTTGGGAAATATTCCGACAGTTTCTGGTCCTTGGCCACTGGATCCGGCATCGCCGGCTTTGTCGCCTCAGCCACTCATGTTTCCTCGCGTTTCTCCTCTGATCCGGTCAAATTCCCGCTTGCTCTCTTCACCGCCACCATCCTCCTTTGGATCCCCACATTCGTCGCGGGTCAACTCCTGGTCCGCTACTCCCCCTGGACTGGGAAGGACGGAAAGCAGGTTCCCATCGGCCAGGCCTTGACCGGCATAGCCATCGGAGGGGCCATCCTCAATACGATGGCCAGCTCATTCACTCTGCTTCTGGTCTTCTTCGTCCCCGGCGCGGGTCCGCTGCTGGCAAAGCTCATGGTGCCAGTGGCCTTCCTGGCTGGCATCGTGGTCGCGGTGCGGTCGTGGCCGCGCGCAGGCAAAAGCCTTCCCAAGCAGTAGAGCGCCCTGCAAAAAAAATGTAGAATAGGGCCTCTGGCCCGATGCTCAGGATATCCCCTTCCGTTCCCTTCCACGTCTTCCTCGGCGCCATGCGTTTCAAGCCCACCCCGAAGCCCCTCGCGGAGGCCTCCTGAATGGAGAGCGCCTTGTTCCAAGGGGCTCTGGCCCTCTACGCGGCGGCCTGCGGGGCAGCCTTCGTCTACCTCTTCTCCCGCGACCAGAGCTGGAGCCTCTGGATGCTGCGCCTCCTGGGATTGGGCCTGCTCCTGCACCTGGGGAGTTTCGGCCTGCGGACATCCTCCTTTTGGGAGATCCCTGAGAACCGGCACTTCCTGCCGATCAACACCTTCTTCGGGGCCCTCTCCTACCTCTCCCTCGCCGTGGCCCTGGTCTTCTTCATGGTGGAGCGCGAGCACAGGCTGGGGATCCTGGGGGCCTTCGTACTGCCGTGGACCGTCATCGGGACCGGGGCTGCCGTGGTCTTTGCTGACCCCTCTGTCTCTGGGCTGGCCCCCGCGCTCCGGAGCTACTGGATCAACATCCACCCCATGCTCCTCATGACCGCCTACGCGGCTTTCTCGAACGCCTTCGGGGTGGGCCTGGCCCTGCTCATCCAGGAGCGCCAGATCAAGTCCCGAAAGCCCACAGAGCTCTGCTATCGCCTGCCCTCGATCGAGGAGTTGGACAACCTCAACTGCAGGATCATCGCCTCCGCCTTCCCCGTGTTGGTCCTGGGGATCATCATGGGGGGGGTCTGGGCCTACAAGGCCTGGGGGCGCTTCTGGGGCTGGGACCCAAAGGAGACCTGGGCCTTCATCACGGCCCTCATCTACGCCGGCTACCTTTATATGCGTCTCGTCTCCGGCTTCAGGGGCCGCAAGGCCGTCTACGTCTCCATGGCCGGGTTCGCCTCCGTCGTCTTCACCTTCGCGGGGGTCAACTTCCTGAGCGCGCTCCACGGCTACCTTTCGGGAGGGGGCTAAGGCAGGCGGAATGCGGCTTGCTCTCGTTAGCTTCAGCCACAAGACAGCCCCCCTCGAGGTGCGGGAGGCCCTGGCCCTGCTGCCCTCCCCGACGGTTTACCAGGGCCTGCGTTCCGAGGGTTTGAGACAAGCCGTGGTCCTCTCCACCTGCAACCGCTTCGAGCTTTACCTCCCCGCGGAGGGGCTTGCGCCCGAGGAGGCGGCGGCCCGGGGCCTCTCCCTTCTCGAGAGGCTCTCCGGGCTCTCCCTTTCCCCCTACGCCGTCCTCCAGAGCGGGAGCAAGGCCGTGGGGCGGCTTTTCGAGGTCGCCTCGGGCTTGGACTCCCTGGTGGTCGGCGAGACCGAGATCCTGGGGCAGGTCAAGGCCGCCTATGAGGCCGCCAGGGCCCTGGGGATGACGGGCAAGTACTCCAACGTCCTCTTCCAGAGGGCCCTCTACACGGGCAAGAGGGTCCGCAGCGAGACGGGGATCGCGGCCGGACAGACCTCGGTCGCGGCGGTCGCCGTGGAGCTGGCTCGGAGCATCTTCGGCGACCTGAAAGCCAGCGAGGTCCTGGTCCTGGGAGCCGGGGCCATGGCCGAGCTTTGCGCGCGGCACCTGGCCGCCAGGAAGGTCTCCAGGCTCCTCATCGCCAACCGGACCCGGGAGCGGGCCCTGGCCCTCTGCGAGAAGTTCAAGGCCGAGGCCCTGCCCTGGGAGGGCTTTACCCCGGCCCTTTCCCGCGTGGACATCGTGATCGCCTCGACAGGCTCCGAGCGCCCCGTCC
>CAYLZQ010000197.1:0-4683 GCA_964388045.1 uncultured Elusimicrobia bacterium
CCCGCAGGGAGATCATGCCGGAGGACATCCAGAGCCTGCTCATGTTCGCGAACTCAGCCGGAATCGCCCTGGAGAACATGGCCCTCCTCAACCGGGTCAACCAGGCCGAGCACAGGCGCAGGATGATCCTGGACAACGCGGTGGAGGCGATCTTCAGCCTCGATGAGGACCTCAGGATCACGAGCTGGAATCCTGGGGCCAGAAGGCTCTTCGGCTACCCCGAGGAAGAGGTCCTTGGCCGGCCCTTCACGGCGCTCTTCCTCAAGGAGGCGGCGGAGGGGCTCCTCGAGAGCGTCCTTGGAAGGGGAGGCGCCCGCGACTGCGAGATCCAGGGGCTCTCCAAGGCGGGGGCCTCGCTCGACCTCAACATGACCGTCGCCAGAGCCGAGGGGGAGTCCTCCCGGAACAGGGAGTGGGCGGTCGTGATCCGCGACGTCACCGAGCAAAAAAGGCTCCAGGGGCAGCTCATCCACTCCGAGAAGCTCTCCGCCATCGGCCAGCTCATCTCGGGGATCGCCCACGAGATCTCAAACCCCCTGGCCGCGGTGGTCGGCTACTCCCAGATGAGCCTGCTGGAGGCTCCCCCGGCCCGGATGCGGGAGGACCTGAGGCTCATCGTGGAGAACTCCGAGCGCTGCAAGAAGATCATGGACAACCTCCTTCTCTTCGCCCGCCAGAACCCTCCGAGCCGAAAGCCCGTCGAGATCCCTGAGGCCCTCCAGAGCGTCAGGAACCTCATGCAGTACCGCCTGGAGAAGAAGGACAACGTCAAGGTGCTCCTGGACCTCGATCCCCGCGCCCGGCCGGTCCTGGGGGACATGCAGCAGCTCGAGCAGGTCCTGATCAACCTGATGAACAACGCCTGCGACGCCTTGCGCTCCCAGCCCGGGGAGAAGCTCATCGAGGTCAGGTCTCGCCAGGAGGACGGGCGGCTCCTCCTGGAGATCTCGGACAACGGCCCCGGAATGCCTCCGGGGGTCCTGGGGAGGATCTTCGAGCCCTTCTTCACGACCAAGCCCGCGGGCAAGGGCACGGGACTGGGGCTCCCCATCAGCCGCCAGATCGTGGAGGAGCACGGGGGCCGGCTCAGTTGCCGCAGCCGGCCCGGGAAGGGAACGGTCTTCACCATCGAGCTTCCGACCACGGCCCAGGGGCGGACCGAGGAGGCCCGCGCCCAGGGCCTGCCGGCCTGCCCCGGCAGGCGCATCCTGATCGTGGACGACGAGCCGGGCATGGCGACCCTCATCCGGAAGGTGATGAGGCAGGACAAAGACATGGCCGACCTCGCCCCGAGCGGGGAGAAGGCCTTGAGCCTGCTCGCCAGGAAGCGCTACGACCTCATCATCACGGACATGGCCCTGGGCTCGGTCCAGGGAGACAGGATCCTGCGGTTCTGGGCCAGGCGCCTGAAGGGCCGCGGCACCCAGGCCCTGGCCATCACCGGGGACATCCTGAACCAGGCCGTGATGGACCTATTCAAGAAGCACGGGATCCCCTATCTCACCAAGCCCTTCGATTTGAACGCCCTGCGCCAGAAGGCCCGGGAGCTCCTGGCCCACCCGGCCGTTCCCGCCCACGGGTAGTTTTCCACCCCGGCTCGCCGAGGAGGCTGTCTAGGCCAGGCCTGGGAAGGCCCGGCACAGACGCGGCTGAGGAAATCCTCATGGCGTCTAGAGGTCTGGGAAGTATTTGTCCAGGAACTCCCTGGGAGTGAGGATCTCGATGCCTTGGACGGTCCCAAGGGGACGGATATCTCGCATGTTGCCAGTGACCAAGACGTCGGCTCTGGCTTCTATGGCGCACTCCAGAATTCGGTTGTCGCTATCCTCGGCTGCGATGATATTCACCTTGACCTTGGGGTGGACTATCTCGGCGACCTCTTCGGCCGCATCCAGCGAGGCGCGGATTTTGTCTCGAGTAAAACCGATCTTGGGCCTGCCCAGGACCTCCTCCAGTTCTGAGAGGATGAAGGGAGAGACGAAAAGCCGGACCCTCCCTTCCGCGGCAAGGACCAGGACCCTGGCCGCCACGCCTCGTGGAGAGGCCGCGGCGGAAACGAGGACGTTGGTGTCCGCGACAATTCGCACGGAACGTTCAGGCGCGGGGGGCGCGGCGGACCTCGTCTACGATGCCCTCGATGTCCTCTTCCTTCAAACCTGTCTCTTTGGCCCTCTGGGCGCCGTAGGCCTGGATGGCTTCCCAACGCCTCTTCCACAGGAAAGCCCTCAAGGCATCCCGGAAGAGTTCGGATCGGCTGCGGCCCTCGGCTTTGGCGATCCTGTCCGCCACCCGCAGAAGCTTGGGCGGAAGCGTGATCGTGACGGGCTGGGCGATGCGCTGCATGGTGCTCACCTCACTATGTCACTGACTGTATGACACTATAATTTTAGCAGACGGTAGCCGGAATTTCAAGGCCACGTGGACAAGGACATGGCCGACCTCGCCCCGAGCGGGGAGAAGGCCTTGAGCCTGCTCGCCAGGAAGCGCTACGACCTCATCATCACGGACATGGCCCTGGGCTCGGTCCAGGGAGACAGGATCCTGCGGTTCTGGGCCAGGCGCCTGAAGGGCCGCGGCACCCAGGCCCTGGCCATCACCGGGGACATCCTGAACCAGGCCGTGATGGACCTATTCAAGAAGCACGGGATCCCCTATCTCACCAAGCCCTTCGATTTGAACGCCCTGCGCCAGAAGGCCCGGGAGCTCCTGGCCCACCCGGCCGTTCCCGCCCACGGGTAGTTTTCAACCCCGGCTCGGTTTCGGTGGGCTACAGGGAGCAAGGAAACTCTCCACCAGCCGCCTCACCCTCGGCCGGCTACAGGCAGCCACCTCTCTGAGGTGGGTCCAAGGGCCCAGGCGAGTCGTCCCATCGGACCCTCGCCGCAAGCCTCCGGCCGATCTATACTTTGGGGGCTATGCCCCTGATCTCCAAAGGCCCCAGGCGCGGCCCGGGAATGGCCCTCCTGGCCCTCCTCGGCGCCGGCTCCCTCTGGGCAGCCAACGGCCAGAGACCCTCGCTTCCCCCAAGAGCCCCCCGCCGGGTGCTCTCCTCATCCCTTCAAGTCCCTCCCTATTTGCAGTCCCAGTTTTCGGCCGCAGGGCGGATCTCCACCCAGAAGCTCCCCGATACCCCGGGGGTCTCCGGGCTCGGGCTTCCGGATTCAGCCTTGCGCGGGCCGAAGCCTCCGGCAGCATCTGTGCCGGGCCTTCCCAACCCCCAAGGAGCGAGGGGAGGCAGGGTCTCAGCCCTCAACTCCCTCCTTCGCCACGGGCCCGAGGCCCAGGCCTCGATCTCCGGAGGCTCCGAGGAGGCGCAGGGAGGGGCGGAGAATCATTTCAATATCTCGGCGGGCCTTGGAGCTCAGGAGCCCTCCGGCCCGCTCTCGGTGACGCCCGAGTTCATCTCTAGGAGGAAGGCCCCCGGACTGCGCCCTAGGAAGAGCTGGACCGCTGAGCACAAAAAGGTGATCGAGGAGGTGGCAAACGAGCTTGGCCCGATCGTGGACGAGGAAGACGCTCCCGCCCTCTACAAGACCCTCGCGGAGCACTTCTCGAGGCTCGCCAAGGCCCAGAGGGAGGTTTTCCCGGCCCAGGTGCTTCCCCTCAACCAGGTCTTCATCGTGCACAGCGCGGAGAAAAACGCCTTCGTCGTTCCGCTCAAGGACCCCGGGGTGAGGCTCGCCGACAACCTGGTCTTCGTGACCACCGGGCTTCTGCGCAGGATGGTCTCCTCGCACAACGGGCAGGACCTCGCCTGGGTCATCGCCTGGATCGCGGGGGTCGTCTCCCACGAGCTCGCCCATCCTCTCGACTTCGCGGACGAGGAGGGCTTGAAGAAGAACCACGGCAAGCGCATCGCAAGCCAGGCACAGGAGATCAGGGCGGACGCGGAGGGGATGACGATCCTGAGGAAGGCGGGCTACCCCCCCGAGGCCCTCTATGAGGCCCTTGTGAGGCTCTTCGCGGGCCTGGAAGAAACGGCCAGCGGGGTCGAGGCGGCTCTCGGGACCCACCCCCAGGACGACCTCAGGCTCGCGGCCCAGCGGATGCTGCTCGCCCTCGAGAGGTACTCCAAGGGAAAGGCAAAGCCCCGCTACCCGGAGAGACCGGATCCGGCTTTCGTCTCCGAGCTTGAGTCGCTCCAGAAGTCGGCCCTCGCCTGGGGCTTCCAGGAGCCCGGGTCCGCGGCCGAGGCCGTTGAAAGGCTGAGGAAGCTCTCAGGGACCGACGACGAAGAGGACCGCTACTCCAGGATCGAGTTCAACAGGCTCCTCCTCTGGCTCGACGAGCATTTCCGCGGGAAGGCAAGCCCCCTCTCCGAAGAGGAGCTGCGAAGCTTCATCGAGTTCAACGAGGTCCTCGCGGAGGAAAGCGAGCCAAGGCTCATGGGCCGCGAGGAGATGAACAGGGACTTCACGGCCGAGACCGGCTCACTCCCGTTCCTGAGGCATCCCCCGCACCACATTTTCCTCAGAAGAATCCCGGCCTACCGCTCCCAGGCCTATCTGGATTGGCTCAAGAGCCGCTTCTTCTCGAGGAAGAACGGGGGCTTTGACGACATCTTCTCCGCGCTCAAGGCTCTGGCCAGGATCTCCCCAGGCGATCTTCTGTTTGCCCATTTCGGAGACCAGATCGCGGAGGAGGCGCTCAAGGAGATGAGGCGGATGCCTTCCCTCTCGCGCT
>CAYLZQ010000198.1:0-4670 GCA_964388045.1 uncultured Elusimicrobia bacterium
TCCTCTCCGGCTGGCGCTTCGAGGTCCCGGCTCTGGTCCCGGGCTTCAAGGTCCGCGACAACATGCTCTTCATGGAAAAGGCCGAGGGGAGGAGCTTCAAGGACCTCCCCGAGGGCCTCAAGGCGCAGGTGGGGCCGGCGCTCGCGGGCTCGGGCCTGAGGCTTCTCTTCAGGCGGGGCTGGTTCGACGCGGACCGCCACGCGGGCAACCAACTCATCGATCCCGAGGCGAAGGTGATCTACCCGCTCGACTTCGGACAGGCCGTCTCCTTCACCCGGGAGGCTTTCTGGAAACCCGACGAGCGCTACCTCCTCGCTGGGTTCCTGAGGGCCCTGGAGACGAAGGACTCCCGGGCTCTTGCCCGCCACGGGCTTGCCATGGGCCGCAAGGTGGCTTCCCCCGATCCCAAGGCCCTGGAGGAGGCCCTGGCGGCGGCCTTGCGCGAAGAGAGGCCGGCCATGGAGAAGCTCGTCCGCGTGCTCAACGCCTTCGCGGAGCAGGGAGCCGAACTTGACGGCAGATTCTCCTTCGGAGCCTTCAAGGGGCTTCTGACCCTCTACGGCGAGAAATACGTCCCCGAGGAGGCCTTCCGGGAGGGCCTCTCCCAGGAGGTCTCAAGGCTTCTCCGCACGAAGGCCCTTCCCCTCCTCTGGGACAGCTTGCGCTGAGCTCTTCCCGCTGACGCCGAAGGCCCTGCATCTGGAACTCTTGGAGGGCTCCGTGGAGCAGGGGGTTTCGCTGAATCAATACCTCCTCGGCTTTCCGTCTCTGTTCGCTTTTCGCGCGAGTTCCATATCTTATATGATGGGCTGGGATGAGGCGGGCTCAGGGGTTTTTTCTCACGGTCTGTTTCTTCGTCTGCCCCCTCCTCTTCTTCACGAACCTCACCAGGAACCCCTACGTCACCCAGATCAGCCTCTTAAACATCTGCCTCCTGGCCGCCTCCTGCCTCTTCCTCCTCGAGGGGGCCTGGAAGGGGGACCTGAGCTTTCCGCGCACGGCCTTGGACTGGCCTCTCCTCTCCTGGCTCCTGGTCTGCCTGCTCTCCTGGGGAGTGGCCTATCTGGGCCACGCCCCCTTCTTTAGGCCAGCGATGGCCAGCGAGGGAGCCAAGGCCCTGCTCTTTCTGGTCGTCAACGCCCTCTGCCCCTTCTACCTCGCGGCGGCCTGCCTGCGCCGCCAGGGGGAGCTTCCCGGAATAGCCCCCTGGGCCGGCTTCGTCCTGGCCTGGGGCCTTCTCTGGACCGCCTTTCCGCAGATGAGGGGCCCGGCCGCGGGGGCTGAGCCCTGGGGGCATCTCTGGGACGGCTACGGGGCCCTGCTTTGGGCCGGGGGCCTCTCCGCGGCCTTGTGGCTCGCCCGGAGAGGGGCCTGGAGCGACTACTGGCACCTGGCCCTGGCAGCGGGATTTTTGGGCTCTGTCTACGGGGTCCTCCAGTACTTCAACCTGGAGTTCATCTGGCCCAGCGCCCTCAACCCTTACGGGGGAAGGTCTGTCTCCACCTTCGGCAACCCTAACTTCATGTCCTCCTACAACGTGATCCTCCTGCCCGGCGCAGTGGCCCTCTTCTCCCAGTCCCGCGGCCCCAGGCGCCTGGCCTACGGGGCCCTGGCCCTGGCCCTGGAGGCGGCCCTCCTCTCGAGCCTGACCCGCTCCTCCTGGCTCGGGGCTGCGGTGGGCGTCTGCCTGCTTTGCCTCTCGGCCGAGTTCCGCAGGGCCGTGAGGGAGGATCCCCGTCCCCACGGCCTGCTCCTCATCGGAGGCCTGGCCCTGGCCCTGCTCTGGCCCCAGAGCAGGATCCTGAGCGCTTATACCCCCAGCGTCCTGGGGCGCCTGGCCGAGCTGGGAAGGGCGGCTCGCGAGCCCGGCCCCTACGGGCCCTGGCACCAGAGGGTCCTCATCTGGGCCTGCGCCTGGCTGATGGGGCAGGAGAATCCCCTGACCGGAAAGGGCTGGGGGCTTTTCGAGCTTTTCTATCCCTTCTACCAGGGGCATATTCTAAGCCTTTTCGAGCTCCTGCGGGGCTTGAGGACACACGCCAACAACGCCCACAACGAGATCCTGGAGGTCTGGTCCCAGACCGGGATTCTGGGGCTTGGGGTCTTTCTCTGGCTCTGGACCGCCTTCTTCGCCTCAGTCCGGAGGCTTTTCCTGGGCCGCAGGCCCCAGGACGTCTTCCTGGCAGCCGCGGCCTCCGGGGTGGGGGGGATGCTGGCGGACAACCTCCTCAACGTCTCGCTCCACTTCGCGGTCCCTGGCTTCCTCTTCTGGTGGACGGCCGGGATAGCGGCCGGAGGGGCTGCCGAGGGGGAGCGCCCTCGGGCCGGGAAGGGGCTTGCCTGGAGGAGCGCGGCGGCGGCTGCCCTGGCCCTTGCCGCGGCCCTCTCCTGGCTCTGGGTCAGGGTCTGGTTCCGGGAGGTGCATTACTTCGCCGGCTTCAAGCTCCTCAGGCAGGGCAAGCTCCCGGGAGCGGTCAAGGAGCTCGAGCTCTCGCGCAGTTGGGGGCCGAGGGAGGTCAACGCGGTCTACGAGCTTGGAAACGCCTACGCCCGCTCCGAGCGCCACGAGGCAGCGGAGCGGGCCTACGCCGAGGCCCTCAGGGCCAATGCGGGCTACGACGAGATCTACTACAACATGGGGGTCTTGAACAGCCAGCGCTTGAAGGCCCCTGAGCGCGCCATCCTCTTCTTCGAGGTCGCGCGCTGGATCAACCCACTCTCCAAGGAGGTCTTCCAGAGCCTGGGAAGCCTCCTCCTCCAGGACCCCAAGCGTCACCTCAAGCGGGCGATCGCCCTCATGGAGGCGGCCGTGCGCCTGTTCCCGGAGCATGCCCCTCATTGGAACAACCTGGGCTACCTCCGCACCCTGGCCGGGGACCTGGAGGAGGCAGAGAGGGCCTACACCCAGGCCTTGAGCCTGGACCCCTCCCTCTTGGTCGCGGAGAAAAATCTCCTGGCCCTCTCAGCGCAGGGGCGGCCTCGGGCTGCGATCCTCTCCGGGCTCTCGGAGCTGCGCGAGCTCGAGGCCAGGACGGCCAGGCGCGAGGTCTCAGAGGAGAGCCTGGCCCTGGCCGAGCGAGTGGGGCGGCGCTTTCCCCAGAATCCCAAGGCGCGCTTCATCCTGGGCAGCCTCCTCCTGGCTCGGGGCAGGTCCGCCGAGGCCGTGGGCCACCTGGAATGGGTCGTGGCCCGAGAGGGGGGGCAGGTCTGGGCTCGCGTGAACCTGGGCACTGCCTATCTGAGCCTGGGCCGCAGGGAGGAAGCGGCTCGGGAGCTTCGGGCCGCCCTGGCCCTGGATTCCAACAATCCCCAGGCTCTGGCGGGATTGAAGGCCTTGGGCGACTTGTAATAATTCAGTAACGATTTCTGCCTATATTTGTGATGCGGAGCAGGGCGGAGACCCTGCGCCGAAAGGGGGGGCCTAAGTGAGGCATGACCCGGTCTTGATGCTTTTGAGCTGCACGCTCGCCTTGGCCTTGGCTTTCCTGGGGCTGGCGGGGACTTCCGGCGCCCAGGAGGAAGAGGATCATAGGCCTGCCTCCGCGATGAGCCGCCAGATGAAGCTGGGCATCCATTTCTACGAGAAGGGGGAGGACATCCAGGCCATGGACCGCTTCCTGGACGTGCTCTCCAAGGGGGATCCCTCGGAGCGGGCCCTGGCCAACGAGTACATCAACCTCATCACCCAGAGGATGAACAGCGGGGCCAAGGTCCCCAGGCACCCGCCCTCCCTGAGGCCCCGGGAGGCCTTCGAGGAGGCGACGGTGCCCGGAAGGGCTCCTCCCCCGGAGGAGATTGCGCCGGAGTTCCCCGAGGAGGGCCCCCCCCTGCGCCGTCCCCTTGCCCCCCGGCTGCCTGAGGCGGCCAAACCCGCGTCCGACAAGGCCGCGATGAAGAAGGAGATCAAGGCCAGGCTCCGGGCCCTGGTGGAGCAGGGCCTCAAGGATCTGGGCGCCGTCCAAGGCCTCAAGGTCCTGGCTACGGGCGCGGAGCCCCAGGCCGTCGGCATCCCGACCCAGCTCCTGTTCCGGTCCGGCATCTCCTTTCGCAAGGATGCCGCCAAGATCCTGGAGCCCTTGACGCGCCTGGTCTACGCCGTGGGCGGGGCCCAGGTGGTCATCCTGCCCGAGGCGAGCGCCGGGGGGGACGCCAAGGTCCTGGACATGAGGCGCGCCATGGGGGTCTGCGCCCAGCTCTATTCCGCGGGGCTGGCCCCTGCGCGGGTGAAGGTGAACCTGCTCAGCCTCAACGCGCAGGCCGAGGTCCCCAAGGCCCTCTCCGGCTTCAAGGGGATCGCGCTTCTCTTCGTTCACGACAAGCCCCTGGGGCTTGCCTCCGAGAGCCCGGCCGGGGGGGAGGGGCCCCAGATCTCCCTGGGGGTCTTTCCCCCAAGCTTCAGTCCGCGCCAGGGGGAGGGGGTGGTCATCGAGTTCTCGGTGCAGGAGCCGCCGGAGGGCCTGGCCTCCTGGAGGTTCGAGCTCCTCAAGCCCTCCCCGGAGGAAGGCAGGGACCTCGCCCCTCTCCAGGAGGTGGGGGGGACAAGCCCGGTCTTCCACCAGGTCTACTGGAACGGGCGCCAGGGTTACTTCGGGGCCGCGCTCCCCGCGGGCCGCTACGAAAGCGTGCTCACGGCCGTGGACGGCAAGGGCAGGCGCAGGACCCTCCACCGC
>CAYLZQ010000199.1:0-4664 GCA_964388045.1 uncultured Elusimicrobia bacterium
TCCTCATGGTTGCCTCCCGCGGCGATGGATGCAGCCATTTCCTGCGCTATGCTCGGTCATGGCACGTAGCCTCCCAGGGGGAGCAGTTCGGCGATGAGCCGGTCGAGCTCTGGCAGGGACACCGGCTTCTGGAGGAAGCGGGTCTTGGGGTCGTCGGGCAGGATGTTCTTGAGCTGGGCGTGCGGGTGCGCCGAGATGAAGAGGAGGGGGATGGAGGCGGTGTTGCTGTCCTTTTGGAGGACCTGGTAGACCGAGGAGCCGTAGGCCCCCGGCATCTGGATGTCGGTGATGATGAGGTGGGGCTTGTGCTCCGCCGCCTTCTGGGCGAGCTGGAAGCCGTCGTTGACCACGATCACCCTGTGGTTCTGCATGGTGAGGTAGTCCTTGAGCAGCGAGGTGATGTTCACGTCGTCGTCCGCGACCAGGATCTGGGCGATCATATGCTCGCGCGCGACGGAGTCGCGCGCGCGTTTTTGCCGTTTGTCATGAGGTCCTTAAGCCTTTCCTCGTAGACCGGGAAACTCGCGCAGAGCCTCCCCACCTCCTGCCGGATGGAGGAAAGCCTTCCCTCCTCCCGGCGCGCGGCCACGGCGTCCGAGATGAACTGGGCGATGGCCTCCATTTCCGCCGGACCCATGCCCCGGGTCGTGACCGCGGGGGTGCCGAGCCTGATCCCGGAGGCGATGAAGGGCTTCTGGGGGTCGTAGGGGATGGCGTTCTTGTTCACCGTGATCCCGGCCTTGTCCAGGGCCTCTTCCGCCTCCTTTCCCGTGGCGTTCTTGGGCCTGAGGTCCACTGAGAAGAGGTGGCAGTCCGTGCCTCCGCTGACGATCCTAAATCCCAGGTCCGCCAGGGCCTTGGCCAGGCGCCTGGCGTTTTCCAGGACCCTTCCCTGATAGTCCTTGAACTCCGGCCTCAAGGCCTCCCCGAAGCAGACGGCCTTGGCCGCGATCACGTGCATCAGGGGGCCTCCCTGGGTCCCCGGGAAGTTCATTTTGTCCAAGGCCGCGGCGTGGGCCGCCTTGGAGAGGACCAAGCCCCCGCGCGGGCCGCGCAGGGTCTTGTGCGTGGTGGAGGTGGTGAAATCCGCGAGGGGGAGCGGGGAGGGGTAGACCCCGGCCGCGATCAAGCCCGCGTAGTGGGCTATGTCCGCGGCGAAGAAGGCGCCCACTGAATCCGCGATGGCCCTCAGGCGCGCCCAGTCGAAGACCCGGGAGTAGTTGGAGGCCCCGGCGAAGATCATCCTGGGCTTGCGCTCCTGGGCCAGCCTCTGGGCCTCGTCGTAGTCTATCAGCTCCGTGTCCCTGCTGACGTTGATCGGGACGATCGTGAAGAATTTTCCTGAGAAGTTCAGGGGATGGCCGTGGGAGAGGTGGCCCCCATGGGCGAGGTTGAGGCCCATCACGGTCTCCCCGGGAGAGAGGACCGAGAGGTAGACGGCTATGTTGGCCTGGGTCCCGGAGTGGGGCTGGACGTTGGCGTGCTCGGCTC
The DNA here is from genome assembly GCA_964388045.1 of uncultured Elusimicrobia bacterium. GTDB lineage: Bacteria > Elusimicrobiota > Elusimicrobia > UBA1565 > UBA9628 > CAYLZQ01. The sequence goes on from CAYLZQ010000199.1 coordinate 1,492, forward strand.
CAAAGAGCCTTTTGGCCCTCTCGATCGCCAGGGCCTCGGCTTGGTCCACGAACCGGCAGCCCCCGTAGTAGCGCTTGCCCGGGTAGCCCTCGGCGTACTTGTTGGTCAGGACAGAGCCCTGGGCCTCCAGGACCGCCTCCGAGGCGTAGTTCTCGGAGGCGATGAGCTCCAGGTTCTCGGCCTGCCTCCTGGTCTCTCCCAGGATCGCTTCGAAGATCTCCGGGTCCTGGAGCCTGAGGCTCATTTCCCTTCCTTGGCCTCGGCCTTTTGCTCGCGCGCGATCAGGGCCTCCAGGGCCTCGCGGATCCTATCGCGGCAGGCCGCGTAGACGGGATCCGGCTGGCCGATGGGGTCCTCGATGTCAGGGTCAGGCAGGCCGGCGTAGGCGCGAAGGACGTGGAGCTTGCGCTCGAACTCGGGGAACTCCCCTGCCAGGGCCTCCCGGTGGCCCTGGGTCATGGCCAGGGCCAGGTCGGCCCAGGCCAGGAGCTCTCGCGTGGCGAGCTGCGGCACGTGCGAGACCGCCTCGACCCCGACGGCCTTCAAGGCCTTGCGCACCCCGGGAGGGATCTGGAAGTAGCGCTCCGCGGCCAAGCCGCAGGACCCGGCCTCCCAGTCCAGGCCTTTTTCCTGAGCCAGCTTCTTGACCATGAACTCGGCCATCACGCTCCGGCAGGTGTTGCCGGTGCAGATGAATAGCACCTTCATAGGCTACCGCCCTTCACGGTGCGGCTCATACAGTCTGCTTCAAGGCCTCCAGGATCTCTTCCCTCGGGACAGCCCCCTCGCGCAGGAAGCGGACCGGGACGTTGGTCGCTTCCACGATGGTGGACTCCCTTCCCGGCGCGGGGCCGGCGTCCAGGATGAAGTCGGCCAGGCCCGCAAACCGTTTGGCCACCTCGGAGCCCTCCGCCAGGGCAGGGGAGCCCGATAGGTTGGCGCTGGTCGAGGCCCAGGGCACCCCGGAGGCTTCCAGGAGCTTGAGGAGAAGAGGGTGGTTGGGCGCTCGGATCGCCAGGGTCTGGTACTCGGGGAAGGTGAGGAGCCTGCCTTCCCGGGTGGGCTTAAGCACCAGGGTCAGGGCCCCGGGCCAGAAGCGCCGGGCCAGGAGCTCGGCCGCCGGGGTCCACTGCACCCAGCGCCTGGCCTCCTGGGCCGAGGGGACCAGGATCGGCAAGGGCTTAAGCGCGCTTCTGCCCTTGATCTGGTAGATCTTCCTTAAGGCGGCCTTGATCAAGGCCGTGGAGCCCAGGCCGTAGACCGTGTCGGTCGGGAAGGCCACGATCTTGCAGGCCTTGGCGGCCTCGGCCACCCGCCCGAGGGTCTCAGGGGCAAGCTCCTCCCCAGGGGCAAGTTTAATGAGGACCGACATGGCTCTCCCTTCCAGGATGCAGCATGACCACGAACTCCCCCAAAAGCTCCCCGCGCCTCTCCAGCTCCCCGCGGACCTCCTCCAGGGCGCCGCTCAGCCACTCCTCGTGGATTTTCGAGAGCTCCCGGACCACGCAGGTCCGCGCGCCCGGGCCGAGGACCTCCTGGGCCCGGGCGAGCAGTTTCAAGACCCGGTATGGCGACTCGTAAATCACCAGGGTGCGGCCCAATTGGGCCGCTTCAAGAAGGATATTTTTCTGTTTTCCCTCAGACCTCGGCAGGAAGCCGAGAAAGACGAAGGAATCCGCGGGCAGGCCGGAGCCTGCCAAGGCCGCTGTCACGGCGCTGGGCCCTGGAAGGGCCGTGACCGGGAGCCTGGCCTCTCGCGCGAGGGAGACTATCCTCCTCCCGGGGTCGGAGATCCCGGGCAGGCCGCTGTCCGAGACCAGGGCGAGGTTTTCCCCGCCCTTCAGGCGCTCCAGCAGGCCCAGGGCGCTGCGCTCGTCGTGCTCCTGGTAGCGCAAAAGAGGAGTCGGGATCCTGAAATGGGACATGAGGGCCCTGGTCCGGCGCGTGTCCTCGCAGTAGACGGCCCTCGCCTCCTTGAGCGCCCTAAGCGCCCTTGGGGACATGTCCTCGAGGTTGCCCAGGGGCGTGGGCACGATAGTGAGCATCAACCAAGAAGGTTAGCAAATTTTGATAATCCCGTCCTCAAGCGCTGAAAATTTCTTGTATGCATTCAGCAAACCCATTAGGGTCCGCGATTTTGGTCCGCTTTTTCCAACTGTCGTCAACGACGACAGTCGGTGGATAACTTGGGATGGCCCCTCTTTATAGATGAGAGACCCTGGGTTCACCAAACAAACACTACACAACCTGTGGGGGAGACCTCGCTGTGATTATCACCGAAACCTTACGGGCTGGGGCCTGGAAAAATGTCCCGCTCACCCCGATAGGCCGAGGGATCAGTCCTCGTCGCTGACAGGGGCGCCTGAGACTGCGGTGACCTTCTTCTTCTTGGCTCCGTCCAGGAACACGTTTTCGAGGACCAGGGTCCTGGAGTCCGTGTTCGAGAGGCCGAGGAGCCGGCTCCCCCTGGCCTGGAGGAGCCTGAGGCCTCCCCCGGGGGCTGGGGCCAGGACCCACTCGGCCCTGCCAGTGAGCTTGACCTCGTGCTCGGCCTTCAGGTTGGCTCTCAGGGTGAAGTCGAAGATGGCCAGGGTCTCCTGCTGGGTCTGGCTGTAGGCGTTCTGGAGGGAGACCGTGAGGCCGGTGAAATTGTTCTTGTCGCCCTCAAGGGAGCGCAGGAGCTCCCCCCTGGTCCTGCCCTGGGCGTCGCGGTAGTCGGGCGCAAGGGAGGAGGCCACGCTTTCCATGTCCAGCCGTCCCCAGGCCCCGAGCAGGGCCTCCACGAATGAGGCCACGGCAGGGTCCATGCTCCCCCTGGCCGGATGCAGGCGCGGGAATTCCTTCCTGCCCGCCAGTGCGCAGGCCTGGAGGCCGAGGAGGAAGGCCCAGACTAGCAACTTGCAAGAACCTTTCATTTTGACAAGTCGTTGGTTGGGCAATTCGTTGGTTATGCTCCCTACGCAGTCCCTGGCTTGAGGAATGGTGCTGTCCGTAACGTCTCTGCGCTCGCCATTCTTGCCTGGCATCACAAGGTCTGGGGGTCTAAAACTCGTGCTGAATTGCAAACTCCAAGCGATGCCGACCCTGGATTTGGCGGTTGCAATTTACCTCGGCATCGAGCTTTACGCGCTCTATTTCTGGCCGGAATATCATGCTGAATGTGAAATTCCGAT
>CAYLZQ010000200.1:0-4661 GCA_964388045.1 uncultured Elusimicrobia bacterium
TCTATGAGCGGGTGTCCTTCAAGGAGAAGTACTTCCTGCTCTGCGGCTTCCCCCTGGCCGCGATCGCTCCGGTCCTTGAGAGGGCAGGCGGATTCTTCAAGCCCCATCCGAGCTGGCTCTACGAGAGGATGTGCCGGCTCATCGTGACCGAGAGCCGGATGGCTGCGGTGGCAGTTGCTGGCCGAGCGCAGGCCCTTCCCCCCTTGAGGGGGGGAGGTATCAGGAGAGGGGGGGATATCGCGGTCAATCATTGTCCGCCTCCCGCAGGCTTGTCGAAGAGCACAGGCGGACAATGATCCTCAACGCCTGCGGGGTCGTGCTCGGTCGCAGGGACTGGGGAGAGGCCGACAGCCTGGCCACCCTCTACACGGAGAGCCTGGGAAAGCTCGCGGTCCGCTTCGCGGGGGTCAAGAAGCCCGGCCGCAAGCTCAAGGCCCTCTGCGAGCCCATGACCTGGGGCGAATACCGCCTCTACCTGAGCCCCCGCTCGGAGATGGCGAAGGCGGTCGGCGGGCGCATCCTCTCGAGCTTTCCCGGAATACGCTCGGACCTCTCGCGCACCATGAGCGCCCTCTCCTGCCTCGAATTCCTGGCCCAGCTTGCTCCGGAGCGCTCCCCCAACGCGGGCAAGTACCGGCTGCTCGTCAGAGCCCTCTCGGCCCTGGAGGCTTCTCCCAGCCCCTGGCTTGAGACAGCCTATGCCCTGAGGCTTCTCGAGCTTTCCGGTTACAGCCTGCGCGGCCGGGCCCCGGAGGGGGGCCGCTTCTGGGAAGCCCTGCACTCCCTGGATTTGGGGGAGCTCTCCGGCCTTCCCTGGAATGACCAGGCCCGGCTTTACCAAAGCCTGGCCCAGCGCCATGCCGAGGAGCAGGCCAGCAGGCCTTTCAAGGCCGCGGCCTTCCGGGAGAGGCTCCGGTCCTGGGCGCGGGAGGCGCTCCCTGCCGTTGGGCAGGAGGGGGCTTGCCGGTGAGCCTGACATTCCAGGAAATCATCCTGGAACTCGAGCGCTTCTGGGCGAGGGAGGGCTGCCTCCTGGTCCAGCCCTACGACATGGAGAAGGGGGCGGGCACCTTCAACCCCGCGACCTTCTTCGGGGCCCTGGGCCCGGAGCCCACGCGGGCCGCCTATCCCGAGCCCTGCCGCAGGCCCACGGACGGCCGCTACGGGGAAAACCCCAACCGCCTGGGCAAGTACTACCAGTTCCAGGTCCTCTTGAAGCCGGCCCCCGCGGAGGTGGCCCAGCTCTACCTGCGTTCCCTCAAGGCCCTCGGCCTTGACCCCAAGAAGCACGACCTGCGCTGGATCGAGGACGACTGGGAGTCCCCCACCCTGGGGGCCTCGGGCCTGGGCTGGGAGGTGTGGCTCGACGGCATGGAGATCACTCAGTTCACCTACTTCCAGCAGATGGGCGGCATGCCCCTCTTCCCGGTGAGCGTGGAGATCACCTACGGCCTGGAGAGGATCGCCCTCTACCTCCAGAAGAAGGACAGCGTCTTCGCTCTGGACTTCAACGAGGACCTCACCTACGGCCAGCTCCACCAGGAACAGGAGAGGCAGTTCTCCCGCTACCACTTCGAGGAGGCGGACCCGGAGCTGCTGGCGCGTCACTTGAACGACTTTGAGAGGGAGGGAGAACGCCTGATCGCGGCCGGGCTTCCCCTGCCCGCCTACGACTGCGTGATGCGCGTCTCCCACCTCTTCAACATGCTGGAGGTCCTCGGGGCCCTCTCCACGACCGAGAGGGCCCATTACGTCGCGGGGGTGCGCGGCCTCGCCCGCAAGGTCATGAGCCTCCACCTGGAGCAAAGCTCCAAAAAGCGGGAAGCCGCCCATGGCTAAAGACTTCATCCTCGAGATAGGCGTCGAGCCCCTCCCGGCCCGCTTCCTGGCTCCGGCCCTGGAGCAGCTCCTCGAAAACGCCCGGAGGCTTCTCTCCGAGAGCCGCCTGGGCCATGCCGGGGCGAGGAGCCTGGGGACTTTCAGGCGCCTCTCCCTGATCCTCACCGGGGTTGAGGAGAAATCCTCCCCCCTCACCCGGGAGGTCCAGGGCCCCCCGGCCCGCCTCTGGAAGGACGAGCAGGGGCGCCTGACCCCCCAGGCCCTCGGTTTTGCCCGCAAGCAGGGGATAGACCCCGGGGATCTCCAGGTGGCCAGGACCCCCAAGGGCGAATTCCTTCTCGCGCGGGCGACGCTCCCGGGGGAGCCCGCCCTCCAGATCCTCTCGCGCCTCCTGCCCGAGCTCATCGGCTCCCTGGAGTTCCCCAAGTCCATGGAGTGGGAGGAGTCGCGCTTCCGCTTCGCCCGGCCGATCAGGAGCCTGATCGCCCTTTACGGCATGAAGGTGGTCCCCTTCCGGGTGGCTGGGGTGAGATCCGGCCGCCTCCTCAGGGGCCTGGCCGGGGGCCTTTCCCTCCCCGAGGCCGGGCGCTACCAGGCCGCGCTCAAAGACATGCTTGTCCTGGTGGACGCGGAGGAGCGCAAAAAGGAGCTCCTCAGGCGCCTGGAGGCCGCGGCAAGGCAGGCAGGCGGCAGGCTGGACCTCGACCAGGACCTCATCCAGGAAACGCTTTCCATGACCGAGTACCCGGTGCCGGTCGCGGGAAAATTCCGGGAGGACTTTCTGTCCCTTCCCGCGGGGCTTCTGAGCGTCGTCCTTAAGAAACAGTTGAAGTTTTTCCCTCTCTTAAAGCAAAGCGGCCTGGCGGCCGCGTTCATCGGGGTGCGCGACGGGATCTCAGAGGGGCAGGAGCTGGTCCGGGAGGGCTATGAGCGGGTCCTTGCGGCGCGCTTTGACGACGCGGCCTTCTACTTCGCGCGGGACAGCAAGAGCAGGCTCGAGGAGAAGCTTCCCCTCCTTGAGGGGGTGACCTATCAGAAGGACCTGGGCAGCATGGCCAAGAAGGCGGTCCGGGTCTCCGAGCTTTCAGCCTGGCTCTGCGAGCAGATCCGGCAGGAGCGGGAGATCCAGGAGGCGGCGGTCTGCGCGATCGCAAGGCTTTGCTACGCGGACCTGGTCTCGGAGGTGGTCAAGGAGTTCCCCGAGCTCCAGGGCGCCATGGGGGGGATCTACGCCCGCCGCGACGGCTTGGAGGAGCGCGTCGCCCTCGGGATCGAGCAGTTCCATCATCCCGCGGGGGCCCGCTCCCCGGTGCCCGCCACCCTCGAGGGAGCCCTGGTCTCCCTGGCCGGGAAGTTGGATAGCCTCGCCGGCTCCTTCGCCGTGGGTCTGATTCCGACCGGGAGCGCGGACCCCTTCGCCCTCAGGCGCCAGGCCCTGGGAGCCCTGCGCATCCTCCTGGAGAAGCAGCTCCCGATCGATCTCGAGAAGGCCATCGAGAAGGCCCTCTCCCTTCAGCCTGTATCCCTGGAGGCCGACCGCAGGGCCCTCAGTCAACTGACGGACTTCGTCTGGGCCAGGGCCCAGTCCTTCTTCGAGGAGATGGGCTACCGGACAGACGAGATCCGCTCGATCCGCTCCGGGGCCCTGGGGGATCTCCCTCGGGCCTTGAAGCGCCTGGCCGCCGTCCACTCCGTGCGCCAAAACCCCGACTTCGAGCGCCTGGCCGCGGCCTTCAAGAGGGCGGCGAACATCCTCAGGCAGGCGCGCCTCTCCACGGAGGAAGGCTTAGCCCCCCAGCGCGGGCTCCTGCGCGAGGAGGCTGAGATTTCCCTCTACGATGCCCTGGTCCAGATGGAGGGCCAGGTCAGGGAAAAGCTCTCCCAGGACGGCTTCGAGCCGGGCCTTAAGGCCTTGGCCGCAATCAAGCCCCACCTGGACCGCTTCTTCGATGACGTGATGGTCATGGCCGAGGACGCAGAACTCCGCAGCCAGCGCCTGGGGCTGCTGGCCAGGATCGTGCGGCTCTTCAACTCGGTGGCCGACCTCTCCGAGCTCCAGGCTGTTCCTAATTAAGGCGGTAGGACCGCCGGGCGATGGGCATCCTCCGTCCCAGGCCGAAGGCCTTGGAGGAGACCTTGAGGCAGGGTGGGGCCTGGCGGCGCTTGTACTCGTTGTTGTCTATGCGCCGCAGGACATCCTCGACCACGGCTCGTCCATAGCCCCTCTTGACGATCTCCTCGGGCGAGAGCCTTTCCTCGATGTAGGCGGTCAGGATCCCGTCGAGGATGTCGTAAGGGGGCAGGTCGTCCTGGTCTTTTTGGTTCGGGGCCAGCTCGGCCGAGGGGGGCTTCGAGAGCGAGCTTCGAGGGATAAGTTCCCGCTCGCGGTTTGTGTGCCGGGCCAGCTCGTAGACCGTCTTCTTTGGGACGTCCGCCAGGACCGAGAGCCCCCCGCTCATGTCCCCGTAGAGGGTGCAGTAGCCGACCGAGAGCTCGGACTTGTTTCCCGTTGAGAGGAGAAGCCCCCCCTCCTTGTTGGTGAGGGCCATCAGGAGGTTGCCGCGGATGCGGGCCTGGAGGTTCTGCTCGGCCAGGCCCACGGAGGAGGGCGGGGCAGGGGCCTGGCGCGGGAGCGCCTTGGCCGCCCGGGCGAAGACCTCGCGCAGAGTCTCCAGGGTGGCGTTGTAGATCCCGGTGATCGGGAGGACCAGGTGCCTGATCCCCAGGTTGCGGGCCAAGGACCGGGCGTCCGTCAGGCTTGCCTCGGAGGAATAAAGGGAAGGCATGGAGACCCCCGTCACTCGGCCCGGCCCCAGGGCCTT
>CAYLZQ010000201.1:0-4654 GCA_964388045.1 uncultured Elusimicrobia bacterium
AATCGGCGTGGCCGAAAGGGAGAGGCAGTCCACGCTCCGGCGCAGGCCCTTGAGCCTCTCCTTGTCCCTGACCCCGAAGCGGTGCTCCTCGTCTATGATCACCAGGCCCAGGTCCTTGAAGGCCACGTCCCTCTGGAGAAGGCGGCTGGTCCCGATCACCACGTCCATGGTTCCCGCGGCCAGAGCCTCCAGAACCCTGCCCTGCTCGCCCCGGCTCTGGAAGCGCGTGAGCACCCCGACCCGGACCGGGTAGTCCGCCAGGCGCGCCGAGAAGGTGCGGAAATGCTGGTCGGCCAGGATCGTGGTGGGGACCAGGACCGCCGCCTGCTTATAGCCGGCCGCGCATTTGAAGGCCGCGCGCATGGCCACCTCTGTCTTCCCGAAGCCCACATCCCCGATCACGAGCCGGTCCATGGGGTGGGGGGCCTGCATGTCCGAGAGGACCTCGGCGATGGCGCGCGCCTGATCCTGGGTCTCCTCGTAGGGGAAGGCCTCCGCGAACTCGCGCTCCATGGGGGCCTCGGGCGGGAAGGCGTGCCCCGGCCGGGACTGGCGCTGGGCCTCTAGCCTGAGGAGCTCCTGGGCCAGCTCCCGCACCCCCTCCCGCACGAGGCTTTTCAACTCCTCCCAGCGGCGGCTGTCCAGGGAGGAGAGACGGGGCCTGGCGCCCTCCGCGCCCGAGTATTTCTGCACGCGGCCGAACTCGGTCATGGGGACGTAGAGGGTGTCCGAGCCCCGAAACTCCAGGGCCAGGCAGTCGAGCACGCCGTGGCCGGGGGATTCCACGGGCCTCAGGCCCACGAAGCGCGCGATCCCGTAGTCCTGGTGGACCACGAAGTCGCCCTGGCGCAGCTCGCGCCAAAGCCCCGAGCGCCGGCGGCCGGCGAAAAAACGCCAGCGGGCGGAGGGCCGGTAATGGCGGCCGAAGATCTCTGAGGTGGAAAGGACCGCCAGACCCAGGCCCGGATGCCGGAAGCCCCGGCGCAAGGGCCCGACCAGGAACTGGCAGGCCCCGCGGGGAATCCTTTCCTCGAAGAGCTCCTGGATGCGGCTGTCCTCGCCGCGGTTCAAGGAGTAGAGCAGGACCCGGCAGCCCTCCCGGGCCCGGGCCAGGATCTCCCGGGCGGCCAGGCCGCAATCCCCGCCGAAGGGGCTGTTGGGGCAAGCCCCGAAATCAATGTCCGAGCCTGAGGTCTCGAGGAGGCCCCCGGCTTGGTAGACGCTGCCGCTCCGGGGCAAGTCAACCCGGACTCCCTCCGCCGCGATCCAGAGGCTGTCTTGGCCTATCCAATCCCCGAGGCGCCCGGTCCCCTCCCACGCGCAGATCGCCTTGGCTTCCCCGAGGAAGTCCAGGGTGGCCTGGGTCCCCGGATCGAAGGAGCGCAGGGAGACGACCGAATCCTCGTCGAAGAGGACCCTCACGGCCTTCGGGGGCTCCAGGCCATAAAAATCAACCACGGCCCCGCGCGCGGCGTACTCCCCCGGGCTCTCCACGAAATCCACGCGCCGGTAGCCGGCCCTCTCCAGGCGCTCGAGGGCCTCCGAGCGCCCCAAGGCCTGGCCCACCTGGAGGGCGAGGCTGCGCTCCGAGAACTCCCCAGGGGAGGGCAGGGGCTCGGAGAAGGCCTCCGGGATGGCCAGGATCAGGCGCCCCCTCCCTAAGAGCTCCAGGGAGGCAAGCCTTCCCCGCGCGTCCTCGCCGAAGGAGGCGACGGGGGATGCTTCCCCGAAAAGCGGGGAGAAGGCCGCGCAGGCGCCTGAAACATCCTCCAGCTCCTCCTGGTCCCGGCAGACCATGACCAGGGGGCCGCTGAAGGCCGGAAGGGAGAAGGAGGGAACCGGGCGCCGGGCGAGCAGGCAGCGCGCCAAGAGCCCCCAGGCCCCGGGGCCGGGCAGTCCGACGATGCGGCCCTTCACGGATGGGCTCTGATCCGTTCCGCCAGGCTCCTGGCCAGGGTCTCGCCGCCCGAGGCTTCTGCGCTCGCGCTCAGGCGCAGGGGGCGGAGGCCCTCGGGATCTGACCAGAACACGGTCAAGGCGAGGCCGGGACCCTGGGCCCTGGCCAGAGCCCCCAGGGGAGTCGAGCAGCCTCCGCCCAGCTCGGCCAGGAAGCTCCTCTCGCATTCCACCTCGAGCCGGGTGGCGGGATGGTCCAGCCCCCCCAGGAGGGCCAGGAGCTCGGGCCTGTCCTGACGGGCCTCGACAGCCAGGGCCCCCTGCCCGGGGGCGGGCAGGACCACCTCGGTCGGGAGGGGCTCGGCCGGGACGTCGGTCCGGCCCAGCCTGCGCAGGCCCGCCGCAGCCAGGACCAGGCCCTCGCAGGCCCCCTCCCTGAGCCTGCGCAGGCGGGTGTCCACGTTGCCGCGCATGGCCATGATCTCTAAATCAGGCCTGGCCTTGAGGAGCTGGACCTTGCGGCGCAAAGAGGAGGTCCCGAGCCTGGCCCCCTTTCCCACCCCCGACCAGCCGATCCCGTCTCGGCCGATGAAGACGTCGCGGGGGTCCTCTCGCTCGGGATAGGCTGCGATCGTCAAGCCCTCGGCCAGACTTGCCGGGAGGTCCTTGGCGCTGTGCACCGCGAAGTCGATGCGGCCCTCCCGGAGGGCCTCCTCGATCTCCTTGACGAAAAGCCCCTTGGCGCCCTGGGTCAGGGCGTGGACGTTCTGCGGGGCCTGGGCGGCGAAGAGATCCCCGCTCGTCTTGATGACAGCGGTCTCGATCTCAAGCCCCGGCGAGAGCCTGGCCAGCTCCCGGGCGACCAGGGAGGACTGGGCCAGGGCCAGGGCTGAGCCGCGCGTGCCCATCCTGAGCCTCGTCGGCCGATCGCCCCCTCCCATGTTAAAAGTTTAACAAAAGCGGCGCCTGCCGGTCTTTGGTATAATCAGGCCGCAAAATCATGAGAGCTCTCAAGTGGATCGAGATCGATCTAAGAGCGATCCGCTCCAACATCCGCTGGACCCTCTCCCGGCTCGGGCCTGGGGTCAAGCTCATGGCCGTTATCAAGGCCGATGCCTACGGCCACGGCGCGGCCCGGGTCTCGCGGGAGGCCTTGAAGGCTGGAGCCTCGATCCTGGGGGTCCTGACCACGGCGGAGGCCGCGACCTTGAGAAGCGCCGGGACCCGCGCCCCGATCCAGCTCCTTTCCCCTGTCCTTCCCGACAACGCGCGGGAGGCCCTGCGCCTCAAGGCGATCCCGACCATCGACGACCTCAGGCAGGCCCAGGCCTTGAACTCGGCGGCCTCTGGCCCCCTGGCCGTGCACCTGGACCTGGACTTCGGGCTCGGCCGCTGGGGAGTATCCCCCGGGAGGCTGCCCGACTTCCTCCGGGGCCTAGGCCGCCTGCGCCGCCTGCGCCTGGAGGGCCTTTCCACCCATATCGACTACGTGCCGGGAAAAAACGCCGTGGAGGCCGAGGAGAAGCTGCGCTCATTTTACCGTCTCGCCCACAAGCTCAAGCGCGGGTTCCCGAGCCTCCTCTGCCACGCGGCCAACAGCTCTGTCCTCATGGATTTTCCCCACTGGAGGATGGACCAGGTCCGCGTTGGGAACCTGATCTACGGGATCAACCCCGCGGCCTCCAAGTCCGCGCCCTTGAAGAATCCCTGGCGCTTCCAAGCCCGGATCATAGCCCTCCACGAGGTGGCCAAGGGGCGGTCCATCGGCTACGCCAGCGAGTACCTCGCCCCGCGCAGGATGCGGGTCGCGACCCTGCCGGTGGGGTACTCCGACGGGCTCACCATGGAGCCCGCGGAGAGGCTCATCAGCCTGGGAGCGGGCTTCCAATACTGGGGGACCCTGCGCGGGATCAAGACCCCCTTCATCGGGCGCTGCGGGATCTCCCACGTCTTGGTGGACGTGACCGACGTCCCCGACCCCAGGATCGGCGAGGCCGTGACCCTTCCCATCCGGCGCACGGCCGCCAGCTCACAGCTTCCCAGGGTCTACCTGGGCTGATCACTCCAAAAAGACCGGCTCCTCGACGGGGCTCGGCTCCGGCTGGTCCCCGGGAATGGCTTCTCCACCCGGAGGGCCGGAGGGGACCGCGGCCTCTCCCGAGGCAGCCGCCTCCCCTCCGTGGCCGAGCTGGAGCTCCAGAGGCTGGGAATGGTCCACAGTGCAGTACTGCCTGGGCTGGGTCCCCTCCCGGAAGGCGTCCAGAATCACGTTTTTCTTCGGGCAGGTGGGCAGGGCCAGCATCCCGGTCTGGGAGTCTATCTTCTCGAAGACGATCCCGCCCAGGACCGGGAACTCGCGTTTGGGGGCCTCCTTGAGGATCTCGGCCATGATCTCGGTCCACCAGGGAACGACCGTCGAGCCCCCGGTCCAGTCCTTGCGCCCCAGTGAGGAAAAATCGTCGTAGCCCATCCAGGCCGCGGCCACGAAGTCCGGGGTGTAACCCACGAACCACAGGTCCCGGTTGTCGTTGGTGGTCCCGGTCTTGCCCGCCACGGGCCTGTTGAGCTTCCTGGCGTAGGTGGCCGTGCCGGAGGCGATGACCCCCTTGAGGAGGTTGGTGATCAGGTAGGCGAGCTGGGGGGAGAGGGCCTCTCGCTCCGAGGGGACATGGCTTTCGAGCTGGCGACCGCTGGGCTCCTCCACCTTGACGACGGTGTAGGGGGTGACCTGGATCCCGCCGTTGGCGAAGGTCCCGAA
>CAYLZQ010000202.1:0-4638 GCA_964388045.1 uncultured Elusimicrobia bacterium
AGAAGAAGTACGCCTTGACCCTCTGCTTGATGCCCAGTGAGCCGATCAGGGAGAGCAGGGTCATGAGGGTCGTCAGGAGGACCAGGGGGAATGAGAGGCCGTCCACCCCCAGGGCGTAGTGGATGTTCATCGAGGGGATCCAGGGGAGGCGCTCCACGAACTGCATCCCGGGACTGGTCCGGTCGAAGACGAAGTAGAGATAGGCGGACAGGAGCAGGGAGACCCCGGAGCTTGCCAGGGAGACGCCCTGGATCAGGCGCTCCTTCTCCTTGGGGGCGAGAAGCACGATCAGGGCTCCCAGGAGCGGGATGAAGGTGATCAGACTCAGGATATTCATGACGGAAGTCTCCTAATTAAAAAACGACTCGAATAAAACGAAACGGCCGGCGTATCCGCAGCCCTCGACTTCGTCTCGGGCGTCATTAAAACATGAGCATGGCGGCGAATAGGCTCACCGCGATCGCGATGTACATCAGGTACTGCTGGACCTGGCCCTCGGCGACCAGGGAGCGCAGGCCTACCCCGAGGTCCACGCTCAGGCCCCCGAAGCCGTCCACTGTCCTGTCGATGAAGAGGGCGTCGAAGAGGTTGGAGAGCTCGGCCCATATCCTCATGAGGAGGCCCCAGCCGTCCACGAAGATCCGGTCCACGACCTGGGAGTCGATCCAGAAGGCCAGCCTGGCCGCCTTGTCCGAGAAACCCACCAGGGCCAGGAAGAGGGCGTCGAAGCCGTAGCGCTTGTCGAGCAGGTTGAAGACGAGGGCGAATCGGGCCTTGAGGGACCGGGCCAGGGAGAAGTCAGGGCCCCGGTAGAGCCTCCAGGAGGCGAAGATAGAGGCTAGGACCAGGGCCGTGGAGAAATTGAGCCATATCCCCGGATGGGCCTGGAGGGCCTTCTCGGGCAGGGGCAAGCGCACCAGGCGCTCGAAGAGGTGGTTGATCTCGAGGAGCCAGCCGGAAGAGAGGGCGAGGGCGGCCAGGACCCCCAGTGGGATGGTCATCACCAGGGGGGATTCGCGGGCGTGGTGGTGCTTCTCGTGGTTGCGGTCCGTTCCGATGAAGGTGAGGCAGATCATCCGGAACATGTAGAAGGCTGTCAAGCAGGCGCAGAAGGCCAGGACCCCGAAGAAAAAGGGGCCGCGCTCCAGGGCCTTCTCGAGGATCATGTGCTTGGAGAAGTAGCCCGAAAAGGGCCAGAGCCCGGAGATGGCCAGGGTCCCTACGAGCATGGTCACGAAGGTGACCGGCAGCTTCTTGGAGAGGCCCCCCATCTCGCGCATGTCGTTGGTGTGGACCGCGTGGATGACGGAGCCGGCCCCCAGGAAGAGGAGGGCCTTGAAGAAGGCGTGGGTCGTGAGGTGGAAGAGCCCCGCCGCAAACCCTCCCAGCCCCAGGGCGCACATCATGAAGCCGAGCTGCGAGATCGTGGAGAAGGCGAGCACCCTCTTGATGTCGTAGGCGACCAGGGCCATGGTCGCGGCGAGGAAAGCCGTGAGAAGTCCGACCCAGGCCACGGCCTCCATGGCCAGGGGGCTGGCCGTGTAGACGAAGTAGAGCCTGGCGACCAGATAGACCCCGGCGGCCACCATGGTGGCCGCGTGGATGAGGGCCGAGACCGGGGTGGGGCCCTCCATGGCGTCCGGAAGCCAGATGAAGAGCGGCCACTGGCCCGATTTCCCGGCGGCCCCGCAGAGGAGCCCCAGGCCGATGGCCGCGGCGGCCAGGGGGGAGAGGTAGCCGCGGCTCACGAAGTCCTGGATCTGGGTGATCTGGAAGCTTCCCACCTTGGCGAAGACGAGCAGGAGCGCGAGGGTGAGCCCCAGGTCCCCGAGTTTGGTCGTGATGAAGGCCTTCTTGGAGGCGTAGGCCGCGGAGGGCTTCTCGAACCAGTGGCCTATGAGGAGATAGGAGGAGAGCCCAACCAGCTCCCAGCAGGCGAAGGTGACCAGGAGGCTTGAGGAGACGACCAGGCCGAGCATCGAGGCGGTGAAGAAGGAGAGGTAGGCGTAGTAGCGCTTGAAGCGCGCGTCCCCGTGCATGTAGGAGAGGGAGTAGACCTGGCAGAGGAAGCTTACCAGGGTGACGATCACGAGCATGACCGCGGCCGGGCCGTCCACCAGGACCCCGACCGGGAGTTCGTGGGAGAAGGGCTTGCCCCCGATCTCGGCGGCAAGGGAGAACCAACTCCAGTTGGCCTCGTAGGGGAGGTGGACCTTGCCCGCGACCGTCCCGTAGAAGATGAGGAGGGAATGCAGCAGGCACCAGCCCATGGCCGCGATCCCGAGATAGGGCATCGGGGAGCGCGGATCCTCCTTGCCGAAGAGGAGGATGATGACGGAGGCAGCCAGAGGAATCAACGGAATAAGGTAGGCATGTTCCAACATGTTATGTCCTAGACCAAGTCGAAGATCGTACAACGGCAACGGCCGGCGGCACCGCAGCGCTCGATTTCATCTCGCGCATTTTATCCTCTGAGGAGATTGAACTCCTCCGCGTAGACCGTCTCCGTGTTCCTGTAGATCGCCAGGAGCAGGGCCAGGCCCACCACGATCTCGGCCGCCGCGACCGTGATCGTAAAAATGGCCAGGGCCTGCCCCGCCACCCCCTCCGGGTGCAGGAAGCGGTTGAAAGCGGCGAGGTTGACGTTGGCCGCGTTGAACATGAGCTCCACCGACATCAGTATCCCCAGGATGTTGCGGCGGGTCAGGGCCCCGAAGATGCCGATGAGGAAGAGCAGGGAGCCGAGGGCGAGATAGTGGGTGAGGGTCATTTGTCGCCTGCCCTCTGTGGTGGTATGGGCGACAAATGATTTTCTTCAACATCCCCCCTACTCCTGAAACCTCTCCCCCTCAAGGGGGAGAGGGCAGATGTTCCACTGTCGGATACCGCCTCCTTCAGGGGGGCGGAGGAGACGCTGTTGCTTCTTTTCATAAAGTCAAAGATGCCGCCCCCCTTGCGGGGGCGGAGTGTCACTTCCCTCCTTGGGCTTCTGGCGCTCCACGTGAGAGAAGAAGACAGCGCCTAGGAGGGCGGCCAGGAGGACCAGTGAGATGAGCTCGAAGGGGAGGGCGTAGTCTCCCATCATCAGGATCCCGAGGGGGCGGGTCGTGGGCTGGGGGGCCGAGGCGCGCACGACCCCGCGGAAGACCCCGAGGACGCGCCAGAGCCCCAGGAAGGCGATCCCGCAGATGAGGAGGGCCGCCATCCACTGCCTGTTGACCTGGCGCAGGTGGAGGTCCGAGGCCCGGCCCAGGAGCATGACCACGAAGACGATCAGGACCGCGATCCCGCTCACGTAGATGAGGACCTGGCCGGCGAAGAGAAAGTCGGCCCCCAGGCTTGCGAAGATCCCCGCCACCCCGGCCAGGGCCAGGCCCAGGCAGAGGGCGGAGTGGACGGCGTTTTTCAGGGCCACGACCCCCAGGGCCGAGGCCAGGACCAGGGCGGCCAGGGAGTAAAAAACAAGGGCTTCAAGATTCATCGCCTGGCTTGAACCTCCTGGATCGGGATCTGCCCCTCGGGGTCCCTGAAGGCCTTCTCCCGGCGGTCGAAGTACTTGCCGACGAAGGAGAAGCCTTGCTTCCAGCAGCGCACCATCTCGTCGCGGTTGAAGAAGACCAGCTCGTAGTCCAGGGAGTGCCAGACCGACTTGGGCTTGGTCGGACAGGCCTCCTCACAGAGGCGGCAGAAGTTGCACTTGCCGAAGTCGATGGAGTACCAGGCGACCTTGGCGATCTTCTTGCCCGTCTGGGGGTTTGTCGCGTTCTCCAGGGCGATGCAGGAGGAGGGGCAGGCCTTGACGCAGAGGTTGCAGGAGATGCAGACTTGCGCGTCGAAGAGGAGGGCCCCCCGGAACTTTTCGAAGGGGACGAGCTTCTCGGTCGGGTATTGGACCGTGATCGAGGGCTTGAAGAGGTAGCGCAGGGTGACCCGGAGGCCCTGGATCGTGGCCCAGGCCGCCTGGAAGACCTTTCTGAAGTAGTCCGTCATTTCACAAGACCAGGTAGAGCCCGGCGAGGGCGATGTTGGCGAAACTCCAGGGCAGCAGGAACTTCCAGTTGAAGTCCATGAGCTGGTCCACCCGGAACCTGGGGAAGGTCCAGCGGAACCACAGGAAGCAGAACATCATGAGGAGGACCTTGCCCAGCATCCAGATCCAGCTCGGGATGAAGGCGAGGAAGGGCAAGGGGGCCTCCCCCCCGCCCAGGAAGAAAGAGGCGAGGAGAAAGCAGGAGAGCAGGACGTAGCCGTACTCGGTCAGGAAGAAGAGGGAGAACTTCATGCCCGAGTACTCGGTGTGGAAGCCCGAGACGAGCTCGGACTCGGCCTCGGGGATGTCGAAGGGAGTGCGGTTGGTCTCGGCCACGGAGGCGATCATGAAGATCACGAAGGCGATCTGGCCCACGACCGGGTAGAAGAGGAACCACTTCGGGACGACCCCCCACCAGTAGCCGGCCTGGGCCTCGCAGATGGCCGAGAGGTTCAGCGAGCCCGCCAGCATCAGGACCGGGACCACGGAGAAGGTGCGGGGAAGCTCGGAGCTGACGATCTCGGCCGCGGACCTCACGCTGCTTGCCCAGTTTTCCCTTGCCCACCTCACCACCCCACAAGCTGACCTCCCCCAGCGGAACGTTCTCG
>CAYLZQ010000203.1:0-4631 GCA_964388045.1 uncultured Elusimicrobia bacterium
GCTGGGTAGAGCAACGGCGAAGGAGTTCGCCGAGCGACTGGCGCGGGCCGAGGGCGTCGAACTGCTCCCCGTGGACGTAGAAACCTGGCTGGCCAACCTGGACCTGCCCTGGGCCCACCGCGACCCGGCGGATCGCACCATCGTGGCCACGGCCCGCCTGCAGGGGTGCCGCCTCGTCACTTCCGACGCCGCCATCCGGGCCTTCTTCCCCGATTCTGTCTGGTAGTCCATCAGGACCCCCAGGGAGGCCAGGCAAGGCGCTCCCGAGTCAGGCGGCGAAGGTGCTTCCATGACTCCGATGCCCTTGGCCGACATCCGGGAGGTCTGGTGCGTGGCCTCCGGGTTCGACGACTTGATTCTCTTCAGGGTCAAGGGGGTGAACCGAACCGACGTGATCTCGTCTGCCCTGGGTCCGTTCGGTTACCGCGAACATCTCTCCAACCTTCCTGGACTTCGGCAGGAGCCGTTGTCGCAGGCAAGGATGGGCGAGTTCCTCCAATGCTTCCTGTTCTGGGGGCCCTGGGATCCCGCGTCGCCTGAGGGCCAACAGCAACAAGCCCACGAAGGGGAGCTTACCCGGCAATGGTGGAGCGGGTATACGGACGAATACCAGGAGCTCTGGGCCCAACTCCGAGCGGAGGGCTGGGTGCTCGACGACCCCCGGCCCCCGATGGGAATCTTCTCGGTGGAGGGGCTGATGCCTGACGGGCGGGAGTTCTCCTTTGTCTGCACGACGGGAGCCTGTACTCTGGAGGTCGGAATGGGGGCCCGCAGCGACGCCGGTCTGCGCGACGGTGCCCCGGACGCGGCGTGCGCCGAAATCGAGACCTCCGGCCTTCCCACGGCCCACGAGACCGCGGCGAGGCTACGTGCGGTTGTCAAGCACCTAACAACCAGAAATCACCGGACTCCTTGTGACAGACTGACTGACTGATGTGCTTGGTGTCTGGCCACCCCGGAGATCACACACCTTACACCGCCGCGGATCAGTCGCTCGGGCTCTCCCGCGGCCCGGTCGGCGTCTGCAGAACGCTGGCCGTCAATCTCGTGGACGATTTCGCTCTCAGGCAGCCAGCGCGGTGGCCTCCGCGAGCCGGTCGATGAGGTCCCCACGCCGGTCCCGCTCGGTCCCAAAGGAGGCGGCGATGCGGCGGCAGAGGTGCCGATATTGGGCCTTCCGTACCTCCGGGGAGAGAGAGGACAGGGCCTCGGCCGCGACCCGGGCCCAGAAGCGGAAGTCGATGCTGGGGGCGGTTTCCAGGGCCTGGTCGACGTAGGCCTGGGGGAGCAGGTTCGGGTGGAGCTCGGCCCGGAGCCGGGCGGCCTTTCGGTGCAGAGGCTCGAGCGTGATGTCGCGGAGCCGGATGCGCTGTTCCAGGAGGTGGCCCGCGATCTGGTCGAGTTCCATCTTTGTGCTGAGGTTGCGGATGATGCCCCCCAGATAGCGGCCGGGGTCGGCACCCGCGGGCAGCGTGCCAAGGGCCTTCTTGGCCTGGAAGGTGGCCAGGCCGCGGACGATTGCCTCGGGGGCATAGCCGGCAAGGGCCACCGCCAAGCGCCGGCCGGGGTCAGGGATGCCCAACTCCGCCAGGCCCTGGTCCAGGAGTTGGAGGCGGATGGGGTCGCGTCGGGCCTCCCGGGTGCGGCGGGCCTGCTCCTCACGCCTCTGAAGCTGGCGGATGTAGTCCACGGCGCGCTGGGTCTCCTCCTGGGTGGGAGACGACTGAGTGTACGCCTCGGCCGGCGTGCGGCCGTCCAGGCGTCGGCGGGGCCTGCCGTTGCGCCCGCGGGCCCAGGCCAGGAAGACGAGTTGCAGGGCGCTGCGGGCCATCCCCCGTGGATCCTGGCCCGTCAGGATGAAGGGGGGCATGGACTGCTGGAACAGGCCGAAGGCCCCCTCCAGGGCGGCCTTGGCTTGTCCTCGCCCGAGCGTCGCCCGGAGAACCGTGCCCTCCACCGCCTCCTGGATGGCCGGCGTATGGTTGCTGGGCCGGTTGTCCAGGGTGAAGGAGAGGGGCGCGGCACCGGCGGTTTCGAGGGCGGCCCGGTAGGCCAGGAGCAGCGTCTCCTCGTCCTCGGCGTCCGACACGTGGAAGCCCAGCAGGGCGTTGCTGGCCGAGTCGAGGATCGCCTCCACGTTGAAGACGAAGACGCGGTCCTCCCAGTGGACGGCGATGCTGGTTCCGTCTCCGAGCCACTGGGCGCCGGGGAAAAGGGTCCGGAAGGTCTGGTGGCTCCAGGGAGCCTGCGCGGGCGGCCGGGGGCGGCGGGAACGCAGCCCGGCACCCTCCAAGAAGTGGGCGATGAAGGTGTTCCCAAAGGGGATGCGGTGTTCCCTATGCAAAATCTGGCAGAATCCCTCGAAGGTCCCCTTCCATGTCGGCCACAGGGCCGCGATGAGCCGGAGGTGGATGTCGCGGATGGTTTCGGAGACCGGGGGATCTTCGGGGGCGCTGGCTGGCTCCGGGAGAGCGTCGTCGCTACCCGCGGCGACCTCCGGAGCCTCGGCCGACGGATCGCACCCCTCCCAGTTGGGGGTTTCCTCGGCTGCAAGAGCGGGCCCGCCAGGGCCCCCGGCAAGGTCGGCCTCCCCCGTTGTTGCAGGCTTGGAGGGCTTGCGGGGGAACAACCAGCCCTTGAGGGTCCCCAAGGGGATGTCAAGCCCCCGAGCCAGGTCGTTGGCTGACAGGGTTTCCCCGGGCTGCCCCGGAGCGGTCAACCCCACCACGAAGCGCCTGACCCCATCGTTGTAGGTGCAACGTTCTCCCTGAGCGCACACCGCTCCGGGATGGTGGGTAAGGAACCGGATGTAGGCGGGGCCGACCGTCTCCCAGGCGCTCCTCTCGGGAGGCAAAGACGGGCGGCCGGGGCGGCCCAGTAGCGAAGCCAGGGGCTTCCACAGGCGGCCGAGGACCTCGTAGGCCTGGCTCTTGCCAGCACCAACGAGCGCCAGCGTCTCCTCAACGGTAAGGGGCCAGAGCTCCCGGTGGGGAGCCAGCACCCGGGCGGCAAGCAGGACGGCACCAACGACTGAAGGAGGGAAGTTGACGGTCATCCCTTAGTATATGAACTTTATTCAAGAATTCATAGGCCTGAGCAGGTCCGCGAGGGTGTCAACCGGGATGTCGGTGGCGGCGGCCAAATCGTCCACGGACATTCCCTCGGCCAGGCCTCCAGGCCCGACCAGGTCGACGAGGAAGCAGCGGACCTCGTCACTGAAGAACACATAGCCCCGCCCCTCCTCCGCACGAACAGCACCGGGGTGAGTGATGAGGAAGCGGATGTAGACGTCCTGGACGGCCCTCCGGCGCTCCCCGGGCGTGGGCCCGGCGAAGAGCGCCGGAAGGTGCTCGCGGAGCCGGTTCAGGACCGCATAGGCTTCACCCGGGTCAGCCCCGACAAAAGCCAGGATCTCCTCCTCGGTCTGGAGCTCCGCGACCCTCGTCAGGTCCAGGTGAGGAGCATGGTTTCGAAGGAACAGGTAGACGGCTTCGACGAAGGCCTTTTGCCGTTCTGGGGAAAGCTGGAAGGGGCCAGGGCTGCCCTGCTCAGGCATGACCGGAGATTCTCGGAAGGCGCGCCCCCCCCTCCCGGGCCACGACGGGCGGCTACAGGGCCGGCGAGAGGTGGAGGCTCTCCCCCCACACCCCCCTGAGGGGGGCTTCGGGGCGCAGGAGCACGAGAGGCCGGCGAAACGTGTGCTCCTGCGCCCCCCCCACTGGTGGCAACCCCGGGAGTGGGCGTCGACCCGGAGTGAGATCCGAAGGAGCCGACCGGGGTGGATGTGCATGTCACGTCGGCCGAGCGAGATTTCAGACCGAGGCGGGAAGCGACAGCGGAATGCGGTGGCCCAGCACGTAGAGTTCGAGCTGGCCCCGCTGGCTGGTGAGCCGCAGCAGGTCCAGCCGGCGCTCGCCCACCGGGAGCGGCTCTCCCAGACCCTCGGGGCTGTGCCCCGACTCGACGGCGGCCAGGACCTCGTCTGTAAACGAGCGGGATGGATGAACCCTCTGGAGCGCCCCTGGTCCTGAGTGGATGAGCACTTGTCGGGGGCGGGCCGGCCGGGGTAGGATGCCCGGGCGGTGCCCGGTAGCGGCCTCGCCAGAAAAGAGAGAGGCCAGTCGTCTCCGGCCTTGGAACCACGACGACCAGCCGCTCTGTGCGGATCATCGTACGCGAGTTCGGCCTGACGGTCAACGAGTATGCCGCACTGCGCGGCCCGGACGTCCCCGTCTACAAGCCCGATGCCTGCCCTGGCTGTGGCCTGAAGGGAGGCCTCGTTGGCCATGGTCTTCGAGAGCGCGGCGTCTGGCTGCTCACGCTGGCCTTGGCCGTCATCATCTGGGTCCGCCGCCTCCGATGCTCCCCCGCCCGGGGCGGGTGCGGCGGCGTGTTCACTGTCCTGCCCAGCTTCGTGCACCCCTACAAGCGGTATGCGCTCGAGGTGGCCCATCCCGTGGTCGTGGAACGCTTCGCGAACCGCCTGTCCTTCCTGAAGCTCGAGAAGGCGGTGAAGGGGCCGGCTCCGTCCACGCAGCGCAACTGGGCCCGCTCCTTCCAGGACGCGGCCGGAGCCTGGCTTCAGCAATTGACCCACCGGTGGGCCCGGTGGATCCCGAAGATGGCCCTGC
>CAYLZQ010000204.1:0-4532 GCA_964388045.1 uncultured Elusimicrobia bacterium
TGAAGCGCACGTCGTGCATCTTCGCCGCGTAGATGTGGGTTCCCGTGATCTTGGCTCCGAAGGCCTTGGCCAGGGCGACGGCGAGTTCCGCGGCTTTGTTCGAGTGCTCGGAATTGTCGACCGGAACGCAGATGTGCTTATACATGAGTCTTGCCTCCCTTGCGTTTGCGACGCCAACTCAAAAACCAGAGCTCGAGCCCGCCGACCACGAAGAAAGCGGCCAGCGGAGCGGCGTAGAGGGTCTTGGGCCTGGGGGGCTCCAGGAGCAGATAATACCAGGAGGAAACTGATCTCTTGGAGCCCGCATCCCCGCTTGAGGCGTCCCAGGCCGAGAAGGCGATCGGGACGAAGACTCCGGGCGTGAGGCTCAGGCCCTCCTCCCCCGCGAGCTTGATCTTGCGCCTGACCAGGAGCCTCCAGCGCCCCTCGGAGTAGGCGGAGCTTGAGACGAAAACTCCGGGCAGCGGGGTCTTCGTGGAGGAGAGGCCCGTGCTTTTGAGGCTTAGGGCTTTGTCGGTTTTCGAGTCCCAACGCCAGAGGTTGACGGGGTGGCTTGAGTCCCCCACCAGGAAGTAGGGCCTCTCGCCCGCCTGGCTCTCAGGGTAGAGCCTCAGGGGGGTCTGGATTTGAACGCTGTCCGGGGCTTTCTGCTCAGGCTGGGGGTCGCGGATCGGGTCGTCCCACTCCAGGAGGAGGGCCAGCTCTTCCTGATTGTAGAGGCCGCGCGCGCTCAGAAAGTCGATTGAGGCCTCGAACTGCCTGGGCTCCTCCATGATCTGGCCGAAGAGCGGAAATCCCGTGGCCTTGACCCTTTTCCAGGCCGGGTCCTCCGGGGAGGCTGGGAGTTCCCCCTCCAGCCCTTGGGCCCGGAGGACCTCCCCGAGCGCAGGCTTGCCCGAGGAAAGGGAAAGGACGTAGTTGGCCAGGTCCCAGGCCTTGGCATAACCCTCAGGGTTGTCCCCCAGGGCGTCCACGTAGGCGGGCATGGGGGTGCCGTTCAAGCCCGTCAGGATCGTCCTGAAGATGTCTTCGACCCGATGGCCCCCGCGCAGCTTCCAGGCCTTTTGGAAGTTAGCGGGCCTAATCGGGTTTCCGGAGTCGTCGGTCGGGGCCGAGGGACCGTCGGCCCGGCCCTCCATGCCGTGGCAGGAGTTGCACTGCATCTCGAGGTAGAGCTTGCGGCCGTCGGCGATGGATTCCGGGGTGGCCCTCTTGGCCCCTGTCAGGGAGTAGACCTTGCTCGGCTTTTCGGAACTGAAACGATCGGAAAAGGTCTTTATATAGGCGACGAGATCCGCGATCTCCGCACGACCATAGGCCCCCTTCCAGGCCGGCATGGTGGAGCCCGGCAGGCCCTCGGAGATGGCGCGGGCGAGGTCCTCGTCCGTGGGGATCTCCCCGTTGGGGGTGGTCCGGATCTTGTAGGCTCCGGTCGTGAGATCCCTGGGCTTAGTGAACATCCTTTCAGCCGCAGGCCCCTTGCCGTCCCCTTTGTCCCCATGACACTGGGAGCAGCTCCTGAGGTAGAGCTCCTTGCCCTTGGCAGGCTCGCCTGCTAAGGCTGGAGAGACCGCCAAGGCCAGGAGGAGCGGGAGGGGGGAGATCATCAGTGCTCGATCGGGGCGAAGGTCCTGGGAGCTTGGTTTGTGTAGGCATAGAGCCAGAGGATGGCCTTCCAGAGTTCCTCCTCCGAGAGGATCTTCTCCCAGGCAGGCATGGCCGAGCTCCAGGGATGGGCGCTGGCGGGAAGGCCGGGGCCTCCCTTGGCCACGCGCCAGAAGACGAAGGACTCCTGGAGCATGGCGATCGTGCCGGGATCCTGGAAGTTGGCCGGGAGGGGGTTCAAGGCGGGGGCAAAGGGGCCCTGGCCGTCCAAGTGGTCGCCGTGGCAGAAGAAGCAGTTCTGGTAGTAGACCTTCTTTCCCTCCCCCAGCAGCTCCCGGAATTTCTCCGGATCCTCCTTTTCGAATCTCCGGAAGGGGTTCTCCAGGGTGGCGAGCACGGTGCCCCTGCCCTTAAAGTCGCTTTGATCCGGGGGGGCGGGATGGATCGTGCGGGGGAAGTCCGGAGAAGCAAGCCCGGTGCTGGTCTTGGCCAGGACCAGGGCCGCGGCCCAGGCGGGGAAGAGGGCCAAGAGCAGAGCCCGGTAGGCCCTGAACTTGTTGCCGTCAAGCAGGTCCTTGAGGGTCCGGTTGAGATCCTTGAGATTCTGTCCTCCGACGGAAAGATAGAGCATGGACCCCAGGAATGCCAGGCCCGCGAACATCCAGACCAGGATGCCGGGCAGCGGGGGCCGGATGAGGAGGGCGAGGTCATAGACGAGGACGGTCGTCACCCAGGCGCTGATGGGGGCCCAGAGCATCTCCGAGGCGAAGACCTCCAGGGCGCAGAGGAGTATGGCGAGGAAGATGAAATTGACGAGGCTTGACTGCCAGGCGGGGTTCAGGGCCGACTGCAGGGCGGCGGCCAGGCCCAGGAGGGCCAGGCCGCAGGCGAGGACCGCGAGGCGCTTTGGCTTCATGTGCCGCGCAGGTTTTGCAGGAAGACCACGAGGTCGTTTAACTCCTGCTCGCTTAGGTTCTCCCGGTAGTGCTTGGGCATGATGTCGCCGGGGGGATTGGTGATGATGGTCTTGAGGCTCTCCGGCCCGCGGATCTCCCCGACGCGTGAGAGATCCGGTCCCAAGACGCCTCCGATGGCTTTGCCGTCGGCGGTCGTCGTTTGGTGGCAGGCCAGGCAGCGCAGTTTGTCGTAAAAGAGCCGCTTTCCGTTCGCCAGGTCCCCTGTGACAGGCTCAGCCGCCGCCTTTTTGGCCGCGGCGATCTCCGCGCGCCAATCCTCGGGGAGCCGGGTCTTGCTCGAGACCGTCACCTGGCCCCCGAGGCTTTCCAGGTAGGCCACCACGGCCTTGATGTCCTCCTCGGAGAGGTTCATGGGGGACTTGTAGACCTGGGGCATGATCGCGGAATAGCCCTTGACGAGGTAGGCCTCGGGCTTGACGAGGGATTCGAGCAGGTATTCCTCCGGGGTGAATTTGCGGCCCGTGGCCGCGGCGCGCTCCTGGGCCCGGGAGGCGGCCTTGGCCCCGATCCCACCCAGGTTGGGGCCCCTCCCGGGAGCCCCCTCGATCTGGTGGCACTGGCTGCAGCGGATGCCGCTGGTGCCGAAGACCTCCTGGCCCTTGGCCAGAAGCTGCTCGGTCGTCATCTGGGCGAACTCCTCCGGGCTTAAGGCTTTCTGGGGATGTGAGCTGACCTGGGGGATGAGCTGGCTGATCAGCACGAAGAGGCCGACCACCGCGAAGAAAAATCCCAGGATCTGGGCCGCGACCTTGTTCAAGCCGTCGCCTCCTTGGGTTTGCGGGTGCCCAACCAGAAGACGAGGACCACCAGGGACCAGAAGAGGGTGACGTTTGCCGCTATGATCCAGGCCACGAAGCCCAGGGAGGGGATGAAGGCCCCCGGGCTTTGGTCGCTCAAGATCCCGTAGACATGGTAGTGTTGCCTCAGGCCCGAGCGCAGGTAGCCCATCAGGGACATGAGGAGGGTGATCGTGACGGCCAGGAGCAGGAGAGCGTACTGCGAGCGGGGGGGCATCTGGCCCCAGCGGACCTCGCCCAGGCTTCTGGCCTTCCTCTCCGAGACGAGGCTCACCATCAGGACCAGGAACATGGTGGCGAGCACCACCCCCACCTGGATAGGGGAGAGGATCTCGACCCTGACCTCCGAGGGAACGTAGTAGCCCTTGACCCCGATGGTGACGATGGCTGCGGCCGCGACCCCGTATAGGGAATAGATCAGCCACCTGGCCTGGGCGGCGAGGCCTCCCTCGATGTGTTTGTTGGCGCTGCGGTAGAGCATGAAGGAGAGGAAGGTGGCGAGGATGATGATGTTGACCGCGGTCATCTTGGCGCTCATGACTCCGAAGACCCCCACCAGGGGGTGGAAGGCCCCGCCCATGCGCGTGCGCTCCAGGGCCGTGGTCGGGGGGTTATGGGGGGTGAGCCAGATGGCGAAGCAGAGCACCAGCACCGCGACCAGGTACTTGACCCAGCCCTGGTAGCGCTCGGCCCCGGGGATCCTCTGCATCGCGATCCAGAGGTAGTAGTTTCCGCCCAGGAAGAGCATGCCGATGAGGATGGCCTGAAGGATGAAGAGCCAGGAGAATATCCCTCCCATCATGGAGATTCCCATGGTCTGGTTGAAGGCGTAGACCTCCTTGGCGAGCCAGTACCCGGCGAAGGGCAGCGGGATCATGCCGCAGATGCCTATGAAGTTGCCGACGTAGCCCATCCAATCGTAGTGGGCCCGCTCCTGCTCGCTTTTGGCCCCAAGGAACTTGACCGCGGCGTAGGCCCCGGCCACGAAGCCCCCGAAGGCGACGTTGGCGATCAGTCGGTGGATGTTGATCGGCATCCAGGTGAGATTGTGGACGGCCTGCCAGAGGCTGAGGAGCTCGCCCGAGGCCGTGGTCCCGCGGGGGCT
Organism: uncultured Elusimicrobia bacterium; assembly: GCA_964388045.1. Taxonomy (GTDB): domain Bacteria; phylum Elusimicrobiota; class Elusimicrobia; order UBA1565; family UBA9628; genus CAYLZQ01. The sequence goes on from CAYLZQ010000204.1 coordinate 4,485, forward strand.
CATCATGTAGCTCGCCCAGCCGTCGGCCACGAACATGATCCCGGTCCC